>CAITID010000063.1 GCA_903892335.1 uncultured Actinomycetes bacterium | reverse complement strand
TCTTGGTTATAAAACTGAAGAGGTAATGATTTCGATGGATGATTGGCGAGATGGCGTTGCCTCCGGTGAGATCTCAGAAATCTTTGCATGTGGAACTGCCGCAGTTGTAACCGCAGTTGGAACTGCAAAATCAGCACAAGGTGCTTGGGTAACAGGAGATGGCAAGCCCGGTCCAATCACAAATCAAATACGCCAGACATTACTTGGAATTCAACATGGCACGATTGCAGATAAACATGGTTGGAATAAACGAGTTATCTAATGTCAATTAATAAAACGGTTAATGACTCCTTTCATATCTATGACACCACACTTCGCGATGGCGCACAGCAAGAGGGATTAAATCTTTCCGTTCACGATAAGTTAACGATTGCTCGCCACCTAGATGATCTAGGTGTTGGTTTTATTGAAGGTGGCTGGCCGGGCGCCAACCCCAAGGACACCGAGTTTTTTAAGTTAGCCCAAACAGAGTTAAAACTTAAGAATGCAACCTTTGTTGCATTCGGTGCAACTAGGCGGCCAAATGTTAAAGCAGCCGATGATGTATTACTTCGTGCATTACAAGATTCAAGAGCAGCTGCGGTAACACTTGTGGCTAAAAGCCATGATCGCCATGTTGATCTAGCACTAAAAACTCATCTGGATGAAAACCTTGCCATGATCAAGGATTCAATTGAGTTTCTAAGAGCTGGTGGGCAAAGAGTTTTCTTAGATGCCGAGCACTTCTTTGATGGTTATCTTTCGAATAAAGCTTACGCACTTGAGGTAGTTCGCACTGCAGTTGAAGCAGGTGCTGATGTGGTTGCACTTTGCGATACCAACGGTGGCATGTTGCCAGATGAGTTATCAAATATTGTCCATGAGGTATTAACAGCATCTGCTGCCCGCCTTGGAATTCACTGCCACAATGACACAGGTTGCGCGGTCGCCAACTCATTAGCAGCAGTTGAAGCTGGTGTAACACATGTGCAAGGAACCTTAAATGGTTACGGTGAGCGAACTGGTAATGCTGATCTAGTAAATATCATTGCAAATCTTGAGTTAAAGAAAGAAAAGTTGGTTCTACCAACCGGCAAACTACAAGAGGCGTTTCGTATCTCACACGCTGTTGCTGAAATTACAAATGTAGCGCCAAGTGCGCGCCAGCCATATGTTGGTGTTTCAGCCTTTGCTCACAAAGCAGGATTACACGCATCTGCCATCAAGGTGGATCCAATGTTGTATCAACATGAATCACCAGAAGCAGTAGGAAATGACATGCGAATGTTGGTTTCTGAGATGGCAGGACGAGCATCGATCGAATTAAAATCACAAGAGCTAGGAATTGATTTAGGTGGCAATAAAGAGTTAATTTCACGAGTTGTAGATAAGGTAAAAGAGTTAGAAGGCAAGGGCTTTACCTTTGAAGCAGCCGATGCCTCATTTGATTTACTACTTCGCACAGAGGTCGCTGGAAAGCGCCCAACATTTTTTACAATTGATGATTGGCAAACCACCGTTCACCAAGATGAGAATGGCAAAGTCACATCAAATGCCACATTGAAGTTAACCGCTAATGGTGAAGTAATTACTTCATTAGGCAGTGGAAATGGTCCAGTTAACGCAATTGATAACGCACTTCGCACCGGTTTAAAGAAGTTTTATCCAGAGCTTTCAAAGCTTGAGTTAACTGATTACAAGGTGCGTATTTTGGAAGGTCGCTTAGGAACAGGGGCTGTTACTCGGGTATTAGTTGAAACCAGTGATGGTGAGGGCGAGTGGAGCACAGTTGGTGTTCATGAAAACATTATTGCTGCATCTGCGATGGCATTAAATGATGCGGTTACCTATGGCTTACTAAGACAAGGCCGCAAACCCGAGTAATCTTAAAGCCTTATGTCCACGCAATTAATCGCTCAATACGAAGAGCACCTTGCGATGGTTAGAAACCTATCTGATAACTCAATTAGGGGATATGTAGGAGATCTTGAGTCCTTCTTAGCCCACATGGAGAAGTTAAATGTGCCGGAGTTTAAAGATTTAACAATTGAACACATCAGATCCTGGCTGGCTAATCTGCAAACAACTGGTGTTGCTCGAAGCACTTTAACTAGAAGAATTGTTTCAATCCGCGCCTTCACCAACTGGGCAGCTACAAATGGCTGGCTTAGCAGTGATCTAGGCGCAAACCTGGCAATTCCAAAAGCACATCGCACGCTGCCAGAGATATTAAATGTTGATGAGGCGGCGCAAGTAATAAAGGCACTTGAGGTTAAAGCAGGTGAAGAAGTCAATGCAATAAATCTGCGAGATCTAGCAATGCTAGAAGTTTTATATGCATCTGGCATTCGCGTCTCTGAGTTATGCGGTTTAAATCTTGGCGATATTGATCAATCACGAAACACCTTAAGTGTGATTGGTAAGGGAGATCGCCAGCGGGTTGTGCCCCTTGGCATACCTGCGGTTAAAGCTTTACAAAATTACTTAAGCAACGGACGAGGTGAGTTTTTAAATAACAAATCAGCGGACGCTGTGTTTTTAGGTTCTCGTGGAAAGCGAATCGACCAACGAACTGTGCGCGAGGTTGTATATGAAGCGATGAAAGCAGTTGGCGCGACGATGGGACCACATGGACTTAGGCATTCTGCTGCAACACATTTACTTGAGGGCGGGGCTGATCTTAGAACTGTGCAAGAGATATTGGGACACGCCTCCCTTGCTACAACACAGATCTATACCCATGTATCACCCGAGCGTTTGCAATCTGCTTATAAGCAAGCACACCCACGCGCATGAAAATAGATTTAAATGATGCAGTTAATGAGGTAGCAAAGCGAATTGCTCAAGTTGATTTTGTAAGAGCAGTCTTATCTGGCCGGCGGCGAAATATGCAACCAGGGTTTGAGCGGATAGATATCAAGCCGGTAATGATTAAGGATGAGGTTAAATTACAAATAAGTAGCAGCGATGGCCGCCAGGTTAGTACTAAAAATGTTGATCTAGATTTTATCTTTACCGACCTATTACACAGTGGCTTTGCTAATCTGCAAGCAGATTCAACT
>CAITID010000062.1 GCA_903892335.1 uncultured Actinomycetes bacterium | reverse complement strand
GAGCCAACTGGATCTACGGCAATTACATTTGGTGGGATTATTTCACCATACTCACCATTAATTGAGTAACGAAGAGGTTGATCACCATTTGTCATTACTGCAATTTTGCAACCACGATCATTAGCATCTTTTAATACTGACTTGGCATCCTTACTGCCAAAGACAACCTCATACTCACTCTCGCCGCCAATTAAAAAAACAACATCCTTAGCAAGTGGTAGCAATGTTTTAGCTGCTTGTTCATCACTCCATAACTTGCGCAGTAGATTTAAGTCAAAACTGCTCTTAACCCCTAGCGCCTTGGCTCGATTTAATGCATGTGCAACTGCTTTTGCGCCACTATCTGAAATCGCACAGGTAATCCCAGTTGTGTGTAACCAGCGTGAATTGGAGATTAGCTCATCAGTTATATCATCGGCTTCAATAGTTGATGCGGCAGAGCCTTTGCGCAAATAAGTAGTCTCAACTGGTGCATTTTTTCCAGGATTTCTAACCATAGCGCCAGTAAAAAAAGGCACCCGCTTTACTGCAGAAACATCAACGCCTTCAGCGGCAATATCTTTAATCATTACTTCACCCAATTGATCCTGGCCAAATCTGGAAAAGTAGACAGATTTCATACCAAGTCTTGCTAAGGCAACCGCAACATTTACCTCAGCACCTGCAGTAACTCTTTCATAGAATCTGCCGGTTAACACTGAATCAGAATCAGTGGAGATAAATACAGAAAGTGATTCACCGAAGGTGAATAAATCCTTTTTCAATTAAGCACCAAACAAATTAGTTTTTTTACCAGATACTCCTGGGGTTGCCGTGAAAATAAAGCCCGCTTCTGGGTAAAGATTTAAATCCATTTCTTCACCAGGATTTCCAACTGCTGTAGTAATAATTAACTGATCTAATCTCTCGCCAGCAAAGCAGCAGGAGGTAACTTTTTGCACCGGTAATTTAATTTCTTCTAATAACTTCCCAGTTTTGCCATCAAAGCAGCGAACGCATGAGCCCATCCAAAAAGCTACCCAAACATTGTCTTGGCTATCAGAACACATGCCATCTGGATATCCCATGCCATCTTGTATTTCTACCAAAGTACGGCGATTACTTATCTCACCATTATTAAAGTCAAAGAGTTCTACCTTCATGGACAAGGTATCGATATAGAACATTCGAGATTGATCAACGCTCCAATCAATACCATTTGAAATGCCCACCTCACCGAATAATCTGGTTAATTTTTTGCCGTCCTTACTTAATTTATAAAATGCACCTTCATTGCTTTGATTCTCATACGCCATAGAGCCAAGAAATAACTCACCAGTTGGAGCTACTTTTGCATCATTCCAACGCAAAACATTTTTATCCTTAAAGCCATCTGCCTCTTCACGTGATGGCATCCCATGGGTTGTGCCATCTTTATCCCTCAGAATTGGCCCATTGGCAGTGCCTAATATTTCACCACCAGTTGTGCGCGGAATTTGAAAACCTACTGGTTCAGTTGTTTTGTACTCACCAATTTCACCAGTTGAAATATCACGCCATCTAATCATTTGGCCATAGATGTCACACCACTGCACGTGATTATTCTTTACACCGGAAGAGGTAGGACCT
>CAITID010000061.1 GCA_903892335.1 uncultured Actinomycetes bacterium | reverse complement strand
TTACCGGGCCTTGATCGAAAGAAGGATGACATGAGCAATGCAACAACCTCCCGCGTTTCTATAACAACTCTTGCTGCCAAGAAAAAGGCGGGGCAAAAGTGGGCGATGCTTACCTGCTATGAACAGATGACCGCAGCAATCTTTGACCAGGCAGATATCCCAGTTTTATTAGTTGGCGATAGCGCCGGCAATAACTTCTTAGGTGAAGAGAACACAATCCCGGTAACAGTTGATGAGTTAATTCCGATGGCTAGAGCAGTTGTTAAATCATCTAGCAAAGCAATGGTCGTTGCAGATCTGCCCTTTGGTTCTTATGAATCATCCCCAGAGCAGGCGCTGGCAACTGGCATTCGATTCTTTAAAGAGGCAAGGGTGCAGGCGGTAAAGCTTGAGGGCGGAGCCAAAGTTGTTCCACAAATTGAAAAGTTAATTGCTGCTGGAATTCCAGTGATGGGCCACTTGGGTCTGACCCCGCAATCTGTTCACGCACTTGGCGGCTTTAAGGTGCAAGGAAGGGGCGAGGATGCGCAGCGGATTAAGGCAGATGCCCTAGCGCTAGAAAAAGCAGGTGTCTTTGCAATTGTTCTTGAATTAGTACCAACGCAGTTAGCTGCGCAAATTACTGCAGAGCTTTCAATCCCAACAATTGGAATCGGCGCCGGAGTAAATTGTGATGCCCAGGTTTTAGTCTGGACTGATTTAATGGGAATTACCGAGAATGCACCAAAGCTAGCTAAGGCGTATCGAAACCTGCGAAAAGAGATGAGTGATGCAGCGCAGGAGTTTGCCCAGGATGTTGCGGCGGGTAGATTTCCTACTGCGCAGCAAAGCTTTGAGTAGATAAGAGATTTCAAAGTAAAGATCAGGGGGCAAAGTTGAAGTTAAATATTGCAATCGACTTCTCCCCCCTCAAAAAATATCCAGATTTTCGAAGGCTCTGGGCTTCTGGCTTAATTAGCTACTTCGGCTCGATGATCACATATGTGGCACTGCCCTTTCAAGTAAAGGAGCTGACCAACTCCTTTCTAGCAGTTGGCTTAATTGGCTTGGTCGAGATTGTTCCCTTAATTGTCTTTGGCCTCTACGGCGGAGTTTTAGCTGATCGAGTCAATCGCAAAATGATGATCTGGGTGACCGAGTTTGCCTCTATGTTTTTAACCGCGATTTTGCTGATCAATGCCCTGCTACCAAATCCAAAACTTTGGCTGCTCTATGTTGTGGCCGCTCTCTTCTCAGCAGTTGATGGATTGCAGAGGCCAAGTGCTGATGCAATTTTGCCCAGGTTAGTTGGCCATGATGATCTGCCAGCAGCTAGTGCGCTGATGAGTTTGCGTTGGCAATTTGGTGTAATTACGGGACCCGCACTTGCTGGAATTTTAATTGCCACTTTTGGTGTGGCATCTGGCTATGCATTAGATATCGCAACCTTCATGATCTCACTTGTTTTTCTTGCCAGAGTTCGCTCTGTCATACCAAAAAATAAGAGTGAAAAACCCACACTTTCCAGCCTGCGCGATGGCCTTAAATATGCAGGCAGCCGCAAGGATTTAATGGGTACTTACCTAGTTGATTTATCAGCGATGTTCTTTGCCATGCCAACTGCGTTATTTCCATTCTGGGCGGATCAATTAAATGCACCATGGGCGCTGGGTTTGTTCTACGCCGCCGGAACTATTGGCGCATTCATCATTACATTCACAAGTGGTTGGATTAGAAACTACACCCGACATGGTTTTGCAGTAATGGTGGCAGCCCTGGGTTGGGGTCTTGCAATTACTCTGGCTGGA
>CAITID010000060.1 GCA_903892335.1 uncultured Actinomycetes bacterium | reverse complement strand
CCCAACCCCAACCCCAACCCCAACCCCAACCCCACCCCCAACCCCAACCCCAACTGTGACCAGCTCTGCTGCATCATCAATTGCACAGACAACAGCAACGCTCAATGGTGGTGCGACCCAGTCACTTACTGATCCAAAGTTCTGTATCTCAACTACCAACCCTGGACAAAGCTTTAATGGAGACACATGTACATCTGTAGTTGCCGGAGGTAACAACTCGGCATATGTCGCAAATGTTGGCAGCCTGACTGCCTCGACTACTTATTACTTCCAATTAACTGGAACATATGATGGAACTAGATACTCAGGCAGTGTATTGAGTTTTAGCACATTGGCTCCAGCTGTAATTCAGCCACCAAGTCGATCACCAAGAGGTCCGGTTCGAAAGCGCTAACATCCTTTTGGCTTAGGTTTTGCTTTACAGATTTTACTCATTTTCGAAGTGAGTGATTTGAGTTCTAGTTTTAGTTTGTTGAGCTGAGACCTAAGCAAAGAGTTTTCTGAAACTAATGCGCTTGAAGTTACTGTGACTGTAGGGGTTGGCATAGGGGCTGGAGTAAAGGTTACTGTGACAGTAGGTGTTGGTACTGCGATTGGTCTTTCTATGAACTTAAATGGAGAACCAACTTGCGCAATCCTACGTGTGGTTTTTCCCGCTCCTGCATCCAAGTAAGCAACAAATAAACTTATCGTTAAAGGCTCTACGGCCTTTTTGAATTGTGCGTCATAGAAATTTGAGTTAACTCTAGCTTTTGAACCAAATTTCAGTAATGACTCAGGAGTATTTTGGGCGTAAATAACAGCCCCAGTTTTGTCGACTATCTCGAATTTTATTTCTACAACAGAAGAAGCTGAGTTATTTGCAAAGTCGAAAGAAACTGTTGTCCCGGTTTCGGGGACCGGTCGAAGGATATTGTCAGGGAAACTCATGGTCACACCCGATGTGGCAAGGACCAGCGATGCAGCCGTTGCCCTGATTGGCGCAATCAGGGCACAAAGAGTAAGAGCAATTGCTAATGAGATCTTTAAAATTTGTTTCATAGAATAATTGTAAGCTTTGCAGCACTTTTTTATGCCTTTTGATGGAGTGGCAAGCGCCGGGAATAAGTTGGGTTAGCAATCAAGAATCAGAACCTGGTTCCCTCTTTCGAGGAGGCTCGGTTACGGCCTTTCTTAGGGGAGTTTAAGTATCCTTGGCGCATGTACGAGAAACTAGAAAGTTCTTTGGGCCGGGTAATTACATGGGGCTTGATTGCCACAACTTTGCTGGTTACCCCAATGTGGTCTGCAGATCCGATCAACCCTATAAAAATGTTAGCAATGGTAACTACAGGGTTTGTATGCATTGGTTTGATTTTGGCTAACCGCACAAATATTGCTTGGAGTAAGTACAAAGTCATTTTCGGCCTGATTGCAGCATTTGTGATCTGGCAGGTTGTAGCCGTGTTTGCAAGTGGCAGTCAGATTATTCAACAGCTCTATGGCGTCCAGGGCCGAAATACAGGTTTTATCACATATCTTGGATTGTCATTTATCTTTGTTGGATCAACGTTAGCTTCCGGCGTAGATTTTTTGAAGAGGCTTACCCCGGTTATCTATGTAATTGGTTCAGCTTCTCTTGCTTATGGTGTTATTCAAGCTGTTGATGCCGATCCTTTTGAATGGGTTAACCCATATTCTCCGGTTTTTGGGTTTTTAGGTAATCCAAACTTTCAATCCTCATTACTTGGCATGCTAGGTGCGATTGTCTTTGCTCAACTTTTTGTCACTGGGTTAAAGATTCAGCTCAAGGCATTAATTGCCCTTTATTTATTGGCAACTATTTATGTCATCAAAGAGACAGCATCACAGCAAGGTTTTCTTGTTCTGGTATTCGGTATCGGCGTTGTTGTTGGGTTGTATGTGATCCATTTGAGCAAAATAATAGGCGTTGCCTATGGAGTGCTATCTGCGTTGGGCTTCTTTGTGGTTCTCTTTGGAACCTTGAATAAAGGCCCACTAGCATCACTTTTGTATAAGGAATCAGTTACCTATCGTGGGGATTATTGGAACGCTGGCTGGAAAATGACCGTTGATCATCCAGTTTTTGGTGTTGGTATAGATAGTTTCGGTGATTGGTATCGACGCAGCAGAACATTGGCTGCCACAGTGCGACGTGGACCAGACGTAACCACTAATGCTGCACATAATGTTTTCTTGGATATTTCTTCAAATGGTGGATTTCCATTGGCGGCTATTTACTTGGCATTAATGGTTATGGTCCTTATTTCAGCTGTCAAAGTACTAAGACGCAGCACAGGCTTTAACCCAGCATTTGCAGGCTTAGTGGCTGGCTGGGTAGCCTTTCAAGCCCAGTCGATTATTAGTATTAACCAGATTGGTTTAGCAATTTGGGGTTGGGTTTTCTCGGGATTAATCATTGGATATGAAATCAACACTAGAAATGTTGCAATTACCTCAACTGATGTTAAGAAGGCTCAAGTTGCAAAAAAATCCACACAAGCATCAGCAGAATCTG
>CAITID010000059.1 GCA_903892335.1 uncultured Actinomycetes bacterium | reverse complement strand
TTGATAGCCAATTGCAGATAACTCTTGGGCCAATCCATCATGGAGCTCCCGCGCTAGGCGAGAGCGTTCTGAATTAGGCGAAGAGTTCATCTATCTCGCTAGCGAATTGTTGTCCAACAACATGTCGCTTAACGGATAGTTTGGCGGTTAGTTGTCCACCAGCAATTGTGAAATCCACCGGAAGTATGGTGAATTTTCTAATTGATTCTGCGCGGCTTACCGCTTTATTTGTCTCATCAACTGCGCTTTGAATTACTGATAGCAACGCTGGATCCTTTGCTAACTCTGCAATAGTTGCTCCCTCTTTTTTATTAGCAACCATCCATGGCTTAATTGAATCTGGATCTAACGTAATTAGCGCCGCAATAAATGGTTTGTTGTCGCCAACTACCATGCACTGTGAAATTAAAGGATGTGAACGCAAGCGATCTTCAAGGACGGCAGGTGCAACGTTTTTTCCACCCGCAGTAACAATTAATTCTTTCTTGCGACCTACGATGTATAGGAAGCCTGCATCATCAATTCTTCCAAGATCTCCTGTTTTAAAGAATCGATCAGATGTGAATACCTCCGCATTTGCGGCATCATTTTTCCAGTACCCCTTCATAACGATTGGGCCCTTGATTAATACTTCGCCATCTTCAGCAATCTTGATGGTGTTACCAGGAATTGGTTTTCCAACAGATCCAACTTCGTGCGCCCAAGTTAAATTCAAGGTTGCACCAGCTGTGGTTTCAGTTAAACCGTATCCCTCGAGTACACGAATTCCAGCACCGCGATAGAAATGACCTAGTCGCTCACCAAGAGGTGCACCACCGGAAATAGCAGCTTCAACTCTGCCACCCATTCCAGCGCGAATTTTTGCGTAAACCAATTTATCGAATAGACCATGTTGAATTCGAAGCATCGGTGAGATTTTTTTAGTATCCAAACCTTGGCTGTATGCAATTGCAACTGCAGCAGCCTTTGCGAAAATCTTTCCTTTACCTGCAGCCTCTGCCTTTGCTTCTCCGCCGTTGTAGATCTTTTCAAAAATTCTAGGAACGGCTAGTACGAAGGTTGGTTTAAAGCTTGCTAAATCCGCCGGCAATCTTGTGATGTCACCGCAATGTGCCAGATGAAGTCCAGCAGTGATTGCGCCAATTTGCACCATGCGACCAAATACGTGAGCAACTGGTAGGAACAATAATGTTGAACCACCAGGCTTTAGAAATAGATCACTTGCTCCGTTAACTACATTGCCACACTCAGATAAAAAGTTGGCGTGAGTTAGTTGAACACCTTTAGGTTTACCAGTAGTACCTGATGTGTAAATCAAGGTAGCTAGGGATTCTGGAGTTAGTGAATTTCTGCGCTGAGTTACTGCATCATCAGAAACAGATTTTCCAGCTTCAATTAATGTGGCAAGTGCGTTATCGGTTATGCTCCAAATAAGTTTGCAAGCAGCTGGCATTACTGGCTTTACAACCTCTGCCAAAACAGAAGTTTCTACAATAATTGCAACTGCGCCAGAGTCACTTAAAATCCAATCAACTTGCTCAGCACTTGAAGTTTCATAGATTGGGACTGGAACAGCGCCGCTGTACCAAATGGCAAAATCTAAAATAGTCCACTCATATCTTGTGCGAGCCATGATTGCTACGCGATCACCTGCATTAATCCCTGAGGCGATTAATCCCTTTGCGACTGAGCGAATTTCATCTTCAAACTCTTTAGCTGTTACTGGTTGCCAGCCATCACCAAATGGCCGCGATGCCACAATGCGCTCTGGCTCAAACCAAGCGCGCTCTGAAATTAAATTAGTTAAGTTACCGGCCGCCGCTGGCGGAATTATTGCTGGGATTGATATCTCATTCATGGCGCCTACGCTATCGCCTACCGGGGGCTCAATGCCACAGTAGATCTGTAACAATTTGATCTACTAGGCGGTAACCTTGTGCTCATGTCCGATATATCAACCTCCACCGTAACGATCCAAGCCGCTGCTAGCGACATTCAGGAAACTCTCACCGATCTTGCCTCATATCCAACTTGGTCAACATCGATTAAATCAGTCAACATAATTAGTAAAGATGAGAAAGGTCGCGCCACTCAGGTGCAAGTATCAGTAGATGCTGGCGCTCTTAAAGATAAACCGACTTTAAATTATGACTGGAGTAAAACTCCGGGTCGAATCGAGTTCTCTCTCGAAGATGCCGATCTCTTAACAGAGATGACCGGTGCCTACATAATTAAAGATAATGGTGATGACACAACAGATGTTACTTACGAATTAACAGTTGGATTATCCATGCCAGTTCCAGCGATGATGCGACAAAAAGCAGAGAAAGCCACAATTGATCTTGCTTTGAAACAATTGAAGGAAAAACTGGAAAATTAATTGAATTTATCAAGTGCGGGGATTGGCTTAACCGTTGGTATTGATATTGGTGGCACCAAGGTTCTTGGCGGAGTAGTAAATGACAAGGGTGAAGTATTAGAGAGCATTCGCAAAGACACACCTAAGTCTGGCGGTCAAGATTTAATCAATGTTGTAATTGAAATTGTTAAGACACTTCAACTAAACCACAAAATTGTTGGAATTGGCGTAAGTAACGCGGGAATAGTCTCATCTGATCGAAGAACAATTGTTGCTGCCGGAAATATTTCAAACTGGAATAACATTTCACTAGCTGATGCACTGCAGGCTCAGTTTAATTTACCAACAGTTGTTGAAAATGATGCCAATGCTGCGATCTGGGCTGAGTATAAATTTGGCAATGCCCAAGGTTTAAACCCAGTGATGTTTTTTATAATTGGAACTGGCATGGGAGGTGGCCTAATTATTGATGGCAAGTTATACCGTGGTGCAAATGGAATTGGCGCCGAATTCG
>CAITID010000058.1 GCA_903892335.1 uncultured Actinomycetes bacterium | reverse complement strand
CGCTCGTCGCTCTGAGACGACACCTAGTGGCTCGTAGGTGGCGTTCAGTACCAAAGTTTGTGACACTGATACTTCTCCTTTTGGGTCAACGCGTGGCTCGCGCTGGTGGGTATATCTTGCCCGAGAAGGGGCCAAAAAACAGTATTTGTCTGCCAAATCCGCTTAACATTTAGGTTAAAGTTTTCTCATATTATGAAATTAAATGAGAATCTACAGAGCGCCTTCGACTGGTTCACCGGCGCTCCCCTAAACATAACCGTCATCGCTCTACTTGCCCTTTCGATTCAAATTATCGGTGGGCGGGCAATTACGAAGGCGATGGCGCGAATTGCAGATGCTGATTTAATTCCTGGCCCAAAGCGATCAGGTACTCGCCAGAAAGAACGTGCTAAAACAACTGGCACAGTTTTAAAATCAACTTTAAATGGCACTATCTGGTTAATTGCCATCTTTATGGTTTTATCTGAGTTTGGTTTAAATCTCGGACCATTAATAGCTTCCGCTGGTGTAATTGGTGTGGCACTGGGTCTTGGCGCACAAACCTTAGTTCGCGATATTTTATCTGGCATCTTTATGTTGGTAGAGGATCAATATGGTGTTGGTGATCAAGTAAGTGTTCTAGATGTTACAGGCGTCGTTGAAACCGTTGGCCTGCGTATTACAACTGTTAGAGATAATGAGGGAACTATTTGGTACCTTCGAAATGGTGAAATCTTAAAGATTGGTAATAAATCTCAACCTAAGAATTAATCTGGTTGATTTACCATCGAGTTAGCCGCAAGCTCCATGTAGTTCCAAAGCTCAGCCTTTAAATCATCTGCAATCTCAAGTCCATTTACCGCATCCTTCATACAAATAAGCCAAGCGTCCCGTGCTGCGCTATCAATATGAAACTCGCTATGGCGCATGCGAAGTCTTGGGTGACCGCGCTCCTGGCTATAGGTAGATGGTCCGCCCCAATACTGCTCAAGAAATAATTGCAACCGCCGGCCGGCGCCATGTAGATCATTGTCTGGATACATCGGGCGAAGAATTGGATTAACGGCAACTAGTGCGTAAAAATGTGAAACTAAATCATTAAATGTGCGCTCACCACCAGCACGCTGGTAAAAAGTTTCTTCAGGCACTAGTTACTTTCAATGAACTTAGTTAAGAAGGCTCGTTCCTCATCATTTAGTGGGCGAGATTTGCGAGTTGCTAAATCAATTGCTACTTGAACCGTCTTCATCTTGGCGTAAACGACGCCATCTTTTGTTACATCGTAGGCATTAACAAAGGATGAGTTACCAATCTTTTCTACCCATAAATTAACATCATAAAAACAGCCACCTTCAGTCATTGGAATTAAGTAATCAACCTCGGCGCGACCAACCACCATCTCCATTAATACTGGCTTCTCACTTCGCTCAGAAAAACTAAACCAGCCCCAATCAAATCGTGCTTCTTGGGCATATGTTAAATACTTAGCATTATTAACATGACCAAATGCATCTAGATCATCCCAGCGAACAAATGCTTTGTGGGTGTATTTCATCGAGTTAACTTTCGATATGTAGCACGGTGTGGCCGCGCTGCATCAATACCCAATCTGGCAATCTTGTTCTCTTCATAACTTTCAAAGTTTCCTTCAAACCAGAACCATTTTGAGTCACCTTCATAAGCCAAGATATGGGTTGCAATTCGGTCTAAGAACCAGCGATCGTGAGAGATCACAACGGCGCAACCTGGAAATTCAAGTAAAGCATTTTCAAGTGAACCTAAGGTGTCAACATCTAGATCATTTGTTGGCTCATCTAGTAGAAGTAAATTGCCGCCCTGCTTTAGCGTTAGCGCTAAATTCAAACGGTTGCGCTCACCACCTGATAAAACTCCAGCAGCTTTTTGTTGATCTGGACCTTTAAAACCAAATGCTGAAACGTAAGCACGGCTTGGCATTTCAACATTTCCAACCTTTATAAAATCAAGACCATCAGAGACAACCTCCCACAGTGATTTCTTTGGATCGATACCACCGCGTGATTGATCAACGTAGGAAATCTTTACCGTCTCGCCCACCTTAACCACACCAGAATCTGCTTTTTCCATACCCAAAATAGTTTTAAACAGTGTTGTCTTACCTGCACCATTTGGTCCGATAATTCCAACAATTCCATTTCGTGGCAATGTAAAAGATAGATCATCAATCAAGATTCGATCATCAAAGCCTTTAACTAGATGTTCGATTTCTACTACGACATCACCTAAGCGTGGGCCTGGTGGAATTTGAATCTCTTCAAAATCTAATTTGCGAGTCTTATCTGCTTCAGCCGCCATCTCTTCATAACGTGCAAGACGTGCCTTTGATTTAACTTGGCGCCCTTTTGCATTCATGCGCACCCACTCGAGCTCCTCCTTCAAACGCTTTGAACGTTTGGCATCCTTTTGTCCTTCTACCTTCATACGAGCTTCTTTGGTCTCTAAGTATGTTGTGTAGTTGCCTTCATATGGATAGGCGCGACCTCGATCTAATTCAAGAATCCACTGCGCAACATTGTCTAGGAAGTAACGATCGTGGGTAATTGCAACCACTGTTCCTTCATACTTACTTAGATGTTGCTCTAGCCATAAAACAGATTCAGCATCTAAATGATTCGTTGGCTCATCAAGAAGTAATAGATCTGGCTTTTGCAATAACAATTTACAAAGTGCAACTCGCCGGCGCTCACCACCTGATAACACCTTCACATCCGCATCAGGAGCTGGGCAACGAAGTGCATCCATTGCTTGCTCTAATTGTGAATCTAAATCCCAAGCATTTCGATGATCTAACTGCTCTTGCAATGTTCCCATCTCAGCTAATAACTTGTCGTAATCAGCATCTGGGTTTGCCATCTCCTCTGAGATTGCATTAAAGCGATTTAACAAACCAATAGTTTCAGCAACACCTTCTTGCACATTTTCTAATACATTTTTATCTTCACTAAGCGGCGGCTCTTGTAACAAGATTCCGACTGTGTAACCAGGGGCTAAGTAAGCCTCACCATTTGAGGGCTGTTGTAGTCCGGCCATAATCTGAAGCACCGTTGACTTACCAGCACCGTTTGGTCCAAGCACGCCGATCTTGGCACCTGGCAAAAACATGAGGGTGACATCATCGAGAATTACTTTGTCGCCATGCGCCTTACGCGCCTTTTTCATCGTATAAATAAACTCAGCCATAGGGAGGAACCTTACCTGTTGCGATCGGTAGACTTATGCAGGTAAATGCGCTTGTAGCTCAGTCGGATAGAGCGAATGCCTTCTAAGCATTAGGTCGCAGGTTCGATTCCTGCCAGGCGCACCAAGTAGTTACCAAAAAATGGAGGCAAGTATGCGCAAGGCCATTAATGCAATTGCCTTTGCACTTTTACTATCTTCAATAAATTTTGTTTCTGCCCCACCTGCAAATGCTGGATGTCAGGATTATCCAGAATCGATTACGCCAGCATGTGTTGCCGAAAATCTTGCAATAGCAAAACTTGCGCAAGAGGCTTCTGAAAGGGATCAAATCCTTAGGCAGCAACAAGCAGAGCAGGCTGCAAAAGATAACGCGGCAAAAGATGCAGCAGATCGTGCTGCAACTGCAGCTGCTGATAGTGCGCTCGCTCCCGATGATTGCGCAAGATCAACCAATAAATTTGTGCAACGCTGTATTGATGCCGCCACCGAAAAGGCAAGAGTTGAAAATGAAGCAAAGAACGCAGCAGAGCGTGCGGCAACAATTGCAGCAGATAACGCTTTAGCCCCAGATGATTGCGCCAGATCTACCAAT
>CAITID010000057.1 GCA_903892335.1 uncultured Actinomycetes bacterium | reverse complement strand
TATTTTAAACATCTGGGCGATACCATCATGAACCTCACCAAGTAAGTAACCAACCGCTGGTTCATGCTCGCCTAAATTCATCTCACAAGTTGCTGAAACATTTAAGCCCATCTTATTTTCAATCGATGTTACATACACACCATTTCGCTTACCTAATTCGCCAGTATTAAAATCAAACATAAACTTTGGAACCATATAAAGATCTAATCCCTTGGTACCAAGCTTTCCACCTTCAGGTCGGGCAAGTACAAAGTGAATAATGTTTTCAGTTAGATCAGAGTCACCAGATGTGATGTATCGCTTTGTGCCAGTGATGTGCCATGTGCCATCTGCTTGCTTAACCGCTTTACTGCGACCAGCGCCAACATCTGAGCCAGCATCTGGTTCAGTCAACATCATGGTGGCACCCCATTGTTTATCAACCATTAACTTTGCAATCTTCTTTTGTTCTTCAGTTCCGTAAACATAAGCAACGTGGGCAAATGCGGTTCCAGATGCGTAAATATGAATTGAAGGATTTGAACCTAATACCATTTCAGCAATTGCCCACCTGATAGATGGTGGAATTGCAGTTCCGCCTAATTCAACCGGTGCATCAATTCGCCACCACTCATTGTCCATAAAAGTTTTGTAAGATTTTTTAAATGATGCTGGGAGTTTTGCATCTCCAGTTGCGGGATTAAAATCAACACCTTCACGATCACCGTCAACAAATGATGCTGCTAAATCATTTTCAGCTAATCGCTTAACCTCTTCTAACATTCCCATTGCAGTCTCGCGATCTAGATCTGCGTAAATGGATTTACCAAGAATTGATTCGCGTCCAAGAAGATCAAATAAGCAGAACTCGATGTCGCGTAGATTAGATATGTAATGTCCCATGGGATAAGCATGCTACCGCCGAGTAACTTAAGCAATACCCGCCAGTAGGTTTTGCTCCTATTGAATGCAAGCGCTGAGAGATAGGGTCGCCCCATGCTAATTAGCGATCGGGATATTAGGGCTGAGATCACCGCGGGTCGGGTAAAGGTAGAACCGTTTACTGAGGCGATGGTGCAGCCATCAAGTGTTGATGTCCGGCTGGATCGTTATTTCCGAACCTTTGAAAACCACAAGTACGAGGTAATCGACCCATCAAAGGAGCAACCAGATTTAACTCGCGAAGTAGCAGTTGCACCCGATGAGTTTTTTATCTTGCATCCAGGTGAGTTTGTTTTAGCTAGTACTTATGAAGTAATTACTTTGCCTGATGACATTGCTGGCAGATTAGAAGGCAAGTCCTCTTTAGGTAGATTGGGATTACTAACTCACTCAACCGCCGGTTTTATTGATCCAGGATTTTCTGGTCACATCACTCTTGAACTTTCAAATGTTGCAAACCTGCCAGTTAAATTATTTCCTGGCATGAAGATCGGTCAACTTTGTTTAATTAGATTATCATCCCCAGCAGAGCATCCATACGGTTCTGCAGTTTACGGCTCACGCTACCAAGGCCAACGCGGGCCAACTCCATCAAAATCTTGGTTAAATTTTCACCAGAGTGATATTAAGTAATTTAATCCTTATTTAAAAAGTGTAATTTAAAAGTTGCACCAGCACCTAATTTTGATTGCACTGAAACATAACCACCATGCGCTTGCATAACCGCATCAACAATTGAAAGTCCAAGCCCGCTTCCCTCACCGCTAGTTCTAGCTCGTGATGGATCAGCGCGGAAAAATCTTTCAAAAATTCGCTCTTGATCATCTTCAGATAAACCTGGGCCGTTATCACTTACTGAGATAACAGTTTCGGCAATACCTTGTTCAAGCACCACCTTAATTTGTGAATTATCTGGCGTATGCGTTCTGGCATTTGCTAATAAGTTTGCCACCACCTGATGAACTCTTTGTGCGTCTCCTAAGATAAAAACCTCAGCACTTGGCATAGATAACTCGATTAAATGGTTAGGCCCAGCAGCTTTTGCTGATGCCACCGCCTCAGTTAACAAAGCATTTAAATCAACTGGCTCTTGCGCCATTTCGCGAGATTGATCAAGCCTTGCTAGTAGCAGTAAATCTTCAACTAATGTGCTCATGCGAATTGATTCTTTTTCAATTCGACCAACCAACTCTTTGGTATTTTCTTCGCCAACTACCGCACCTTGCCTGTGCAGCTCAGCAAAGCCTCTAATGGCAGTAAGTGGTGTGCGAAGTTCGTGGGATGCATCAGCAACAAACCTACGTAACTTACTTTCACTGTTAACTCTTGCCTCAAATGATTCTTCAATGCGTCCTAACATCGTGTTAAGTGCTGTCGTTAATCGACCGACCTCGGTATCTGGTTTGGCGGCAGGCAAACGCGCAGATAAATCACCACCAGCAATGGCTTCTGCTGTTTCTTCAACTTGTTCTAGTGGCTTAAGTGAAATTGCAATAATCCAGCGCGAAACTAAGCCAACAGCCGTTAAAGCAAGTAAGCCCAAAATTAAAAAGAAAAATCCCAATCTCTGTAAGGTGCGATCTACTTCAGCAAGTGAGTTAGCAACTACTACGGTGCCAAGCCCAGTTGGCAGAAGCTGAACAACTGCTCGCACATCCGGTTCATCACCTTGGCCATCAATTGTAAATGGCGCAACACCTTTTGCTTTTGCTTCTGCAATACTCATGCCAAATACTGCGATTTGTTTTTGTGATAAGTCACCACCGATTCGGCCAATTAATCTGCCATCAACATCTAGCAGCGATACCGAAGCTGATGTTGGAACTCCGCGCAATGGTCGAAACTCAGTAAATGGTGAGTCATTATCTTCTTCTGAATTTTCAGATTCAATACCGGCGCGATCTAATCTCGTTAATGAGCTAGTTGAGATTTCGATTAATTCTTTGTCTACCTGTGAAATTAGGTATGAACGAAGTGCGGCATTTGCGGCAAAATCTGATGCACTAATTGCAACTGCAGCTAAAACCATCGCCGCTAAAATAAGCCGGTTGCGCAAACTCCAAAGTGAAAGGGGCGTGCGCACCCGGCTTAGCGGTGACTTCATTAATTACTTACTTGCAGGCAGACGCAAGCGGTATCCCACACCTCGTACTGTGTGAATTAAAGCAGGATCGTAAATATCTATCTTCTTACGTAGATATGAAACATATGTTTCAACAATTCCCATATCTCCGCGGAAGTCATACTGCCAAACATGGTCCAAGATCTGTGCCTTACTTACAACACGATCTGCATTGATCATTAAGTATCGCAGTAATAAAAATTCGGTTGGTGATAAATCAATTAAATTTCCAGCTCGTCTTACCTCATGAGTTGCCTCATCAAGTTCAAGATCAGCAAATCTAATTTTCTCCTCATCTGGCAAAACTTGTGTTGCACCAGTACGACGAAGCAGAGCGCGCAATCTGGCAACTAGCTCCTCTAATGAGAAAGGCTTAGTTACATAATCATCGCCGCCAATTGTTAATCCAGCAATTTTGTCCTCAACTGAATCTTTCGCAGTTAAAAACAAAACACCAACATTGTGGCCTTCGCTGCGTAATTGACGACAGACCTCAAAACCATTTTGGTCTGGCAACATGACATCAAGGATCAATGCGTGTGGCTTGAACTCTTCTGCAATCTGTAATGCTTGTGCACCAGTTGCAGCGGTGCGAACATCAAAGCCAACAAACTTTAAGCTGGTGGCAATTAATTCGCTGATACTGTTTTCATCATCAACTACCAAAACTCTTTGGGTAGTCGCGGTTGTATCTTGGTTGGTACTTACGCGTTCTTTTACTGCAGTCATTTTTTCATCACCTCGAAGGAGATGATTATCTATCAGACTGGGGATTACCTGAGAATCGACCTAGATTACGCCTGAGGTTTTACGCTTCTAAGCAGCGCCTGGGCAACATCAAGGACTTCAACTGAGCTCTCCCGGGCAACCATGCCATCAGAGACCATTACGCGACAGAAAGGACAGCCAACAGCAACCTCCTGCGCTCCTGTTGCGATCGCCTCATCTACTCGATTTAAATTAATTCGAGTTCCAATTTTTTCTTCCATCCACATTCGGCCACCACCTGCGCCGCAACAAAATGAACGCTCTTGATTTCGTGGCATCTCAGTAACCTCAATGCCAGCT
>CAITID010000056.1 GCA_903892335.1 uncultured Actinomycetes bacterium | reverse complement strand
CGAGTTTGTGCTTAGAAATAAGCGTGCGGAGTGGAATGAGTATCGAAAGCAAGTAAGTGCCTTTGAATTGAGTAGGTATTTACCAGTTTTATAGTTGATTATTGCTAGACTTTTTATATGAGCAAACAAATTGTTACCCACGTTGTAGTTGATCTAGATCACCGAGATAAATCCTCAGTTCTTTGGCGATTGATTCTGGCATTTCCCTTCGCGATCTTCGTCTCCGCATTTTCTACCTGGACCAGTGACAATGGTGAGTTTTTGCAATACACGGGAGGCGTGTTAATCGCACCAGCTGCTCTTGCGCTGATCTTTCGTGGGGTTTATCCATCCTATGTTTTAACCTTTAACAAGGCCTACCTATCCCTAACTAATCGCTTGGCCTCATTTGTTTTTTGTTTAACTGATGAATATCCATCGATAGAGGAGAACCAAAAGGTTAAGCTTGATTTTCCGGATATAGCTGGTGGTAAAAACTTAAATCGCTACGCACCACTTTATAAATGGTTTTTAGCTATTCCACTTTACATAGTGGGAGTGCTCTACGCTATTTATGCAGTAGTACTTACTGTTCTTGCTTGGTTTAACATCTTGTTAACTGGTAATTACCCTGAAGCAAGTGCTGATGGTGTGGTTAAGGTTATGTCGTACTGGAATCGCGTTTATGGCTATGCAATTCTCTTAGTTAGCGATGAGTACCCAAGCTTCTCTCTTTAATCTAATACCTTTACGCGATTTTTAACCTTGCCCTTTGGGCGATATGTGGCGCGAGGTTGCGGCTTAGGAAATTTTCCAGATAACTCAAAACTTCTTGCCACCATTAATAAAATTAACCGAGCTTCAGCCAGTGCGAAGTACTCACCTAAACATTTGCGACTGCCAGCGCCGAAGGCAAAGTAAGCACCTTTTGGCAGTGAGTTTTCAAAGTTTGGTGCAAGCCATCGATTTGGATCAAATAGTTCTGGCTCTGGAAAGTATCTTGGATTTCGATGAGTCACATATTGGCTTACCAATACGTGCGCGCCAGCTGGAATCTTTACACCTTCAATTACTACATCCTTAGTAGCAATTCTTGGCGCAATCCAAACTGGCGGTGCAAGCCGCATCGTCTCATTAAGGATTGCTGTTGCGATCGGAGAACCATCCTCTAACTCTTTATAGGTTGGTGCACGCTTTTCATCTAACCAACTTTGCTTAAGTGATTCCTCGCGTAATAGGTCACGAAACTTCTTATTCTTATTTAAATATGAAAATGCCCAAGACATCACATTTGCCGTAGTTTCATGGCCGCTCAGAATTAGAGTTAAAACTTCATCTCTAATGTGTTCCGTACTTACCTGATCTTGCATTTGCAGCATTATTCCCAGCAGATCATCAGAAGTTGTTAAATTTGATGCAACTCTTTTATTTATTATCTCCTCGGCTATATCAGCTAAATTATCTGATGCGACCTCAAACTTCTTAAAGTAGGAGATTGGCGAGTGATCAAATTTTTCAAGTCCCGGCAACATGGTCCGTTCGATCCGATCTATTGCGATCTCCATATTGTGGGCAATAGCTTTTGTGTATTGATGCGAATCTAAGCCGAATAAACAGCGCGAGACGATCTCTAAAGTCAGCGCCATCATTTCGGGGGCTAATTCAATTTCTTTCTCATCGCGCCATTGCTGGGTGTATTTTTCAACTAAATCAAACATCAATGAGACGTATCCATCCAGGTTGCCATGATGAAATGGTGGCTGCATCATCCGGCGATGATTTAAGTGAACTGGCTCCTCATTAGTTAGTAATCCTTCGCCCAATACTTTGCGCATTCGAGCAAAACCAACACCTTTTACAAAGCTATGTTGCTGGGCAACTGTTACTTCATGAACAGCTGCTGGTGAAAACAGGCCAATAAATAATCGTTTGGATAGGAAAAATGAAACATGATCGCCATATCTTCGCTGCAAATCTAAAATGTATTTTGGAGTATTAATCAGAAAAGTTAAGTTTTGAAAATCAGATAAATTTGGATTAGGACCTGGCAGAAGAGAATCGCCAATCCAATCTTTTCTAAAAATTGGTTTTGGAATTTGCGCATACTCCGCTGGCCTAGGGGAGGTAAATGGCTTGGCCATTTTCATTGCCATGCTTTAATCGTATGGATTAGAGGATGGAAAGGGAATGGGTTGCGGTTTAAATTGGCATGAATTCAAGGCTTCGGTTAATCTGTAGCCATGTTAATTGCAGGTTCACCAGCAAGACCTTCATTAAACCTGCCTTCACTTTCAGCACTGCTTCTTCTTACCTGCCGCGGCGGGGCCAAGTAACCGGTCCCCTCGTCGCGGGGTTGGTCGCATCGGTAGACCCGTAAGCCCAAAAAATTCGACGAGGAGCAAAGCAAAAAAATGACAAATAATTTTCCAGATCAAAGTAAATCAAAGATGCCGATTAATCGGTACTCACCCTTTAATCCATTTCCAAATAATGGCGCCCTAACTGATCGCACCTGGCCAGATAAATCAATTACTAAAGCGCCAAAGTGGTGCAGTGTTGATCTGCGCGATGGAAATCAAGCATTAATTGATCCAATGGATGCCCATCGCAAGTTAGTTATGTTCGAGTTATTGGTAAAGATGGGTTACAAAGAAATTGAAGTTGGATTTCCCGCCGCATCCCAAACGGATTTTGATTTCATTCGCAAGATTATCGAAGAGAAATTAATTCCAGATGATGTGGTTATTCAGGTTTTAACCCAAGCGCGCAAGCCATTAATTGAGCGAACCTTTGAATCTATTAAAGGCGCCAAGCAGGCAATCGTTCACTTATACAACTCAACCTCAGCCCTACAGCGACGTGTTGTTTTTGGACAAGATAAAGCTGGCATTATGAAGATTGCAACCGATGGTGCACAGATCTGTCTAGATTTAGTTAAGACCGTTCCTGGCACTTTAGTTTCATTTGAGTACTCACCAGAGTCTTATACTGGAACTGAACTTGAGTACGCAGTTGAGGTTTGTAACGCAGTTAATGATGTTTGGAAACCAACCCCGCAGTGGAAGACCATTATGAATTTGCCGGCAACGGTAGAGATGGCGACACCAAATATCTATGCTGATTCAATTGAGTGGATGCATCGCAACTTAAAGTATCGCGACAGCGTGGTTTTAAGTTTGCACCCTCACAATGATCGCGGAACTGGTGTTGCAGCAGCAGAGCTTGCTTATCTAGCAGGGGCTGATCGACTTGAGGGAACATTATTTGGTAATGGTGAGCGCACTGGAAATGTTTGTTTGGTTACGTTAGGACTTAACTTACTAAGCCATGGTGTTGATCCAATGATTGATTTCAGCAATATTGATGAGATTCGCAGAACCGT
>CAITID010000055.1 GCA_903892335.1 uncultured Actinomycetes bacterium | reverse complement strand
GTTGGATTATTGCCACTCAACTGCTCTTGGCGCTATTGATTCAGATTTATCTTCCTAAATTAATAAACTTAATTAACAATAAAGGTAGGGTTGCCAGATGAGTGCGCAGATATTAGATGGCAAGTTGCTAGCACAGCGGATTAAGTCCCAGATTAGCGACTCCGTTAAGCAATTAGCTAAGCCACCTGGCCTTGGCACAATCTTAGTTGGATCAGATCCAGGTTCCGTTTCATATGTTGCCGGAAAGCATCGAGATTGCGCTGATGTTGGTATTGCCTCAATTCGAATTGATCTACCAGAAAGTGTAAGTGAGAAGGAAATTTTGGCGGCAGTTGAGCAATTAAATAAAGATGCAAATTGCACTGGATTCATTGTGCAACTGCCGTTGCCCGCAGGTGTTGATGCTCAGAAAGTTTTGGCATCAGTTGATCCTAAAAAAGATGCAGATGGTTTACACCCAAATAATTTAGGTAAATTAGTATTAGATACAAAAACCATTATCCCCTGCACACCAAAGGCAATTCTTGGCTTACTTACTGAGTACAAAATAGATTTAAGCAGTAAGGCAGTCTTAATTATTGGCCGTGGCACCACCGTTGGCCGGCCACTATCAATTTTGTTATCTCAGAAAGCAGTTAATGCAACTGTGACAGTGGCACATACTGCCACAAATAATTTGGATCAATTGTTAAAAAATGCAGATGTAGTAATTGCTGCGATTGGCAAGTCTCACTTTATTAAGCCAGGGATGATTAAGGCAGGCGCAGTTGTAATTGATGTTGGCATCACCAGAAGTGGTGCGCAATTATTAGGTGATGTTGATCCAGCTATTACGCAGGTCGCCTCATACTTTGCGCCGATGCCTGGGGGAGTTGGGCCAATGACTCGAGCTATGTTGTTAAGTAATTTAATAGAGTTAGCAAAAGCATGAGAGAGAGCTTTACTTTAGATCAGCTTCGTAGATTTTCATTAATAGTTGTCGCGATCGGAATTGTTATCGGCATCAGCGGAGCGGTCCGAACTGGATCAATTATCATTTCACTTAGCGCCAGCATCTTTATTTTGGCCCGATTCTCGCAATCTCAGGTCAAACGAGGTATCGAACTAGTGCTGCCGCTCACGATCTGTGCCCTCTTATTTGTGATGGCATTATCACTGCCAGATGCTCGGTAATATTGCACCTGAACTTAGGAGATTAAATGAGCAGGTCTGGAAAAGTAACTGTTGTTGGCGCTGGATTTTACGGATCAACTACCGCACTTCGATTAGCAGAGTACGACATATTTGAAACGGTAGTACTTACTGACATTGTCGAAGGCAAGCCAGAGGGTTTGGCATTAGATATTAATCAATCTCGAAGCGTTGAAGGATTTGAAACAAAAGTAATTGGTGCAACAACTACTGCTGAAGGCGGCGGTTATGAGAAAACTGCGAACTCAGATGTCGTAGTGATTACAGCTGGCCTGCCACGTAAGCCTGGTATGAGCCGAATGGATTTAATTGGTGTTAACGCCGGAATTGTTCGCGGTGTTGCTGAAAATATTGCAAAGCATTCACCGAATGCGGTAATCATTGTGGTTTCAAATCCATTAGATGAAATGACTGCGCTAGCTCAAATTGCAACTAACTTTCCAAAGAATAGAGTTATGGGACAAGCTGGTATGTTAGACACCGCCCGCTTTACTAACTTTGTTGCAGAAAAAGTTGGCGTTGCAGTATCTGCAGTAGCAACTCTAACTTTAGGCTCACACGGTGAAACCATGGTGCCAGTTCCAAGCCGCTGCACAGTAAATGGCAAACCACTTGCTGATATTTTAAAAGCGGATGAAATTGCAGAGTTAGTAGATCGAACTCGAAATGGTGGGGCAGAAATTGTTGGCCTACTAAAAACTGGATCTGCTTACTACGCACCATCGGCTGCAGCTGCCCGAATGGCAAAAGCGGTAATCGAGGATTCAAAAGCGGTAATGCCAGTATGTGCATGGGTTGATGGCCAATACGGAATCAGCGGCGTCTACCTTGGTGTTGAAGCGATGATTGGAAAGAGTGGTGTAGTTAAAGTTGTTGAAACTGATCTAACCGCCGATGAGCTAGCCTCCTTAAAGGTTGCAGCTGAGGCTGTGCGCGCTAAGCAAGCGGATGTATTAACTCTTTAAGAAATACACCTTTAACATCAAAGTTAAATCGAGAAAAGGAAATAGATGAATAAGATCAAGGTCGAAGGAACAGTTGTTGAATTAGATGGCGATGAAATGACCAGAATCATCTGGAAGTTCATTAAAGATTCGCTAATCCTGCCTTACCTTGACATCAATCTTGAGTATTACGATCTTGGTATCGAGTATCGCGATGCAACAAATGATCAAGTAACTATTGATTCAGCTCGTGCAATTCAAAAGCATGGTGTGGGTGTTAAGTGCGCAACTATTACCCCAGACGAGGCTCGCGTAAAAGAGTTTAATTTGAAGCAGATGTGGAAATCACCAAATGGCACGATTCGCAATATCTTAGGTGGGGTAATTTTCCGTGAGCCAATCATCATTAAGAATGTTCCAAGGTTGATTCCACATTGGACTAAACCAATTGTGATTGGTCGCCACGCCTTTGGTGATCAATACAAAGCAACTGATTTTCTTGTTCCTGGCCCAGGAAAGTTGACGGTAACTTTCACACCAACTGATGGCTCAAAGCCAATGGAGTTTAATGTCTTTGATTTTCCATCATCGGGTGTGGCGATGGCTATGTATAACTTAGATGATTCAATTCGTGATTTTGCACGTGCCTCATTTAATTATGGCTTAGCTAGAAATTACCCGGTCTTTTTATCAACAAAGAACACAATTTTGAAAGCCTACGATGGTCGCTTCAAAGATATCTTTGCCGAAGTTTTTGAGAAGGAGTTTAAAACTCAATTTGAAAAAGCAAATCTTGAATACGATCACCGCTTAATTGATGACATGGTTGCCACCTCACTTCGTTGGGAGGGCGGCTACATCTGGGCCTGTAAGAATTACGATGGTGATGTGCAATCAGATACCGTGGCACAAGGTTATGGCTCACTTGGTTTAATGACCTCCGTTTTGTTATCACCAGATGGTCGAACTGTTGAGGCAGAGGCAGCGCACGG
>CAITID010000054.1 GCA_903892335.1 uncultured Actinomycetes bacterium | reverse complement strand
TTAATTAGCTCTGAATCAAATAGCTCCCAGGACTATGCGGCTGTGGCTAAGTTTTTGCAGGAGCTGCCTGATGAATCAAATGCTTTAATCACAGATTTAATCGGTATATCAGTTGGAAAATCTGGATATATCTCGATGAAAACGAAGATCAATAATCGATCGGTCAATATCAATTGGGGGGAGCCAACTTTGGTATCTCAAAAGAGTAGGGCGCTACAAGCATTGCTGCTTTTGCCCGAGAATAAGAGTGCAAAAAACTTTGATTTATCACTGCCTGATTCACCAGTTACTTCATAAAGAGCAAGATTTGATGATTTGCAATCATCACAAATTTACAAATATGCCAATGAAATTTACTCACCATTAATTCGTGTCGGTGATTGATTCATCATCTAGTAATGCCTACTTTTGCGTAATCGTAAAAGTAATAACTTTAACTCTAAAGTAGAGGTTTAAAGTTAGGGATGAGGCGTGAAGTGGCAACACCACAGAACTACCTAGCTGTTATCAAAGTTGTTGGTATCGGCGGCGGTGGCGTAAATGCAGTTAACCGAATGATTGATGTCGGTTTAAAAGGTGTTGAGTTCATTGCAATTAACACAGATGCACAAGCATTACTTATGTCTGATGCGGATGTGAAATTAGATATTGGTAGAAAATTAACAAGAGGTTTAGGTGCAGGCGCAGCTCCTGAAATTGGTCGACAAGCAGCACTAGATCACATTGATGAAATTGAAGAGGTGCTTCGTGGCGCCGATATGGTTTTTGTAACTGCTGGTGAAGGTGGCGGAACTGGTACAGGCGGTGCACCGATTGTTGCAAAGGTAGCAAAAGATTTAGGCGCTCTAACAGTTGGTGTTGTTACTAAACCATTTAGTTTTGAAGGAAAGCGTCGCACAGCACAAGCGGAAGAAGGAATTGAAAATCTTCGCAGTGAAGTCGACACATTAATTGTTATTCCAAATGATCGATTGTTAGCAATTTCAGATCGCTCAATTAGCGCACTTGAAGCATTTAAAACTGCAGATCAAGTTTTACTTTCAGGAGTTCAAGGAATTACCGATTTGATAACTACACCTGGATTAATTAACTTAGATTTTGCCGATGTTAAAAGTGTGATGGCTGGCGCTGGATCAGCTCTTATGGGAATAGGTTCTGCTCGCGGTGAAGCTCGTTCTATTCGTGCTGCTGAGCTTGCAATTTCTAGCCCATTACTTGAGGCCTCTATTGATGGAGCTCGTGGAGTGTTGCTATCAATTGCTGGCGGAAGTGATCTTGGTTTATTTGAGATTTCAGAAGCAGCAGAGTTAGTAGCGCAATCCGCACATCCAGATGCCAATATTATTTATGGAACCGTTATTGATGATGCACTTGGTGACGAGGTTCGAGTAACTGTTATTGCAGCCGGCTTTGAAGGTGGTCAGCCAAAGTATGTTGCTAGACCATCTATTACAGCAGCTGAGTTAAGCGGTGAGGCAGATCCAATCGCTGCTAATGATCCGCTGGCTGTTGCACTTGATTTAAATGTGGAGGGTGCGCAAGCTCCTCGCCGAAGAGTTTCCTTTGAAGAGCTAGTAGCAGAGGATGAGATCGATATTCCTGATTTCATGAAGTAAATCTTTATGGCACGGCTGCTCTTTACCGGTAAAGCTGCCGGCACATATGACCCAATCTCAGGGTTAAAAAATCGAGATGAACTTAGTAAATCTCTGGCAGTGCCCACCACAATTTTTATGAAACAAGTTCACGGCAATACCGTTGTCATCGTTGATGAGGCGTCAAATAATTTGTTTGAAGCGGATGCGCTAGTTACTAATAAGAAATCAATTGCACTTGCAGTTCAAGCAGCAGATTGCTTGCCGCTGCTGTTGCAATCAGATGGCGTAGTTGCAGCAGTTCATGTTGGACGCAAAGGTTTGCTTAACGGGGTTGCACTTGCAGCGGTTGCCGCCATGCAAGATTTGGGAGCAGAGCAAATCACGGGGGTCGTGGGACCGCATATTTGTGGGAGTTGCTATGAAGTTGATCAGGTGATGTTTGATGAAATTACGCAGATTCATCCAGACAGCGCAGCATCGAATCGAAGGTTAAATCTATTTGCTGGCTTAGTTGCCCAGATTCCGCAGGTGGCACTTACTAAAATGAATATCTGCACCCTAGAAAACTCTAGTTACTTCTCCTTTCGAAGAGGCTCTGAAAGTGGTCGACAAGTTGGTGTGATTTGTCGCTAGATCGCAAAGTTGAGATCACTTCTAATTTAAGCAAGGTCAAAGAGCAGATTGCTGAAGCAGCAAAGGCGTCTGATCGAGGGATATCTGATATTAAATTAATCGCAGTCACAAAGAATTTTCCAGTTGCAGATTTGCAGATTTTATATGATTTAGGCGTAAGAGATTTTGGTGAAAACCGTGATCAAGAAGCAAGTGAGAAGGTCGGTAAATTGCCTACTGATATCACTTGGCATTTTCAGGGGGGAATCCAAAGCAATAAATTAAAGTCAATCGCAAGCTGGGCTTCCTACATCCACTCAGTGGATCAAACTAGATATGCGAAACTGATATCAGATTATTCACCAGCCAAACTCCGAT
>CAITID010000053.1 GCA_903892335.1 uncultured Actinomycetes bacterium | reverse complement strand
TTATCAACTGTGGTTCCAAAGTAAACCTGAGATGCTGTTTGCACACCATATGAGCCGCGACCAAAGTAAATAGTATTTAGATAGTTTTCAAATATTTGATCCTTTGAAAATTGATTCTCTAGCTTGATTGCAATTACCAACTCTTTTACCTTACGAACAATGCTGCGTTCTGGTGTTAAGAAAGCAGTCTTTGCATATTGCTGGGTAATTGTGGAGCCACCGCGGCCCTTACCAAGTGAAATAATGTTATCTAGAGCTGCTTGGGCGATACCTGTAATGCTAAATGCTTTGTTTGTATAAAAATTTCTATCCTCAGCTGCCATCACCGCTTGTCGAACAGTTAATGGAATTTGCGCAAGTGTTACAACAGTTCGGTTCTCTGAACCGATTCGACCGATCTCAGAGCCATCGGCGTATTGAATTATGGTTGATTGCGAATTCACATAAGCATTTGGATCTGGAATTGAAACGGTGAAGTAAGCAAAGGCAAACGCGAAGACGCCAAATACAAAACCGAATCCGGCTATTAAAACCGCAATTCTTGGTAAGCGCTCTCGCAGTTTATCCACTGTGCAAGTTTACCTGCTCTTAATCATCATCGGCGAGTGTTCGAACTTTGCGGGGTGGCTTTCGGTACTTGCCATCACCTAATAAGAATGAAGAAACTAGATGATTCCAGTGGCAGCTGGTGCAAATCTCAACAACATAGACGCGAAACTCACCAAACTCACTTTGCATTTGCGCCAACTCAACTTCATTCTTAATTCGACCTGAGTATTGGCCGAGTTGATCACCAAAGGCGTAACGGAGTTCAACGATTTTAAACTTCTTACAAACTGGACAAGGCCGAGTTGTTAATTGACCATGATATTTCGCAGCCCGGCGAAGATAAGGATCAGCATCACAAGCATCCATTGCAGAGGCGGCGCCTTGAAATAATGCAATTAAAGTTCTGCGCTTACTTAATGAGTAATCGATACTCGCTCGCATGGTCTTAAAAGTGGCAAACATAGAATCCAAGATTAATCGGTAATTAATAACTACGCTGGTGGAATGGGAATTTGGCCGGTCGGCAAAGAGTCCAGATTAAATCGGATCCTGACCGTGCGTTGGACTGGGCAGTTAACAGATGGTTTATTTCAATCTGCCTTAGCTAGCTTTGTTTTATTCTCACCCGAGCGGGCACCTGATGCAATGTCAGCGGCCATCGCCTTTGCTGTTGTGCTTTTGCCATACTCATTTATTGGTCCATATGTTGGAACTTTTCTAGATCGTTTTTCACGGCAGCGAATTATTAGATACTGCAATTTAATTAGAGCAACAAACCTGCTAATCATTGCGTATTTAGTTAGCAATGGTGCCACTGGATTACTGCTTACTTTTTTTGTATTAATCGCCTTTGGGGTTAACCGATTAATTTTGGCTGGCTTATCAGCCGGATTGCCATTGCTTGTTAAAAAAGAGGAGTTAATTGCGGCAAATGCATTAGCGGTAACTGGTGGCACAATTTTTGTCGTAATTGGTGGCGGGTTAGGAATTGCGGTAAAAAACTTAATTACAAGATCGAGTAATGCAGATGTTGCCGATGCGATTGTTATTTTAATTTCGGCAACCGGTTTTCTCTTTGCCGCACTTGCCACCATCAGATTAAAAAAGTTTGAAATCGGACCACATGAGAATGAGATTTCCGGGGAGAGCCGTGGCTTTAAAGAGATGCTCGAAGGCTTCCATATTTTGCGAAATCATCCCGATGCCCTTCGCGGAATTGTTTCAATTGGTATTCAGCGAGGCGGTATCACCGCTTTAACCTTGATGGCACTTTTACTAGAGCGAAATCTCTTTAATCCAAGTGATGATCCAGATGCTGGATTAGCTGGCTTTGGCATAGCACTTGCAATCGCCGGAATTGGCATTGGAATTGGCGCAATTATTTCACCTTATGGCGTAATTAAATTTGGTCGCCACCTTTGGATGCGGATTTTAATGTTCTCTTGTCTGCCATGGTTATTTATCTTTGCGATAGATATCAATGAAGTATCAATGATTGTCTGTGCATTCTTTGTTGGAATGTGTGGTCAGGGAATGAAGGTGACAAATGATGCACTGGTGCAATCAAAGATTAAGGATGAGTTCCGCGGTCGTGTCTTTGCTTTTTATGATGTTGCAGTAAATGCGGGAATTGTTTCATCTGCGCTAATTGCAGCCCTTGTCTTGCCAACAAATGGCAACTCAAATTTGCTACCGATACTTATTGCCAGTGCTTACTTATTTGCGGCAACTGTTATTCTGCGAGGAGCTAATTTCTCGCACGCCACCAAGTAAGTAACTCCGCTGTGGCTTTTTCTACTCCCAATGGGCCGTGCTCAAGCCGCAGCTCAAGTAGGTGGTTATAAGCCTGCCCAACTACTGGTGATGGCTTGATGTCTAAAATCTTCATAATTTCCACACCATCTAGATCTGGCCGAATTTTATTTAACTCCTCTTGCGCCATTAACGCCACAATTCGATCCTCTAATTGATCATAAGTACGCGCTAATAAATCAGCCTTCTTTTTATTTCTAGTTGTGCAATCAGCACGTGTTAATAGGTGTAGATGAATTAATAAATCTTCGGCATCTCGCACATATCTGCGTACTGCTGAATCAGTCCACTCACCACTGCCGTAGCCATGAAAGCGCAGATGCAAAAAGACAAGCTGTGCTACATCTTTAATTACATTATTATCAAAACGTAAGGTGCGAAGCCGCTCTTTAGTCATTCTTGAGCCAACTACCTCGTGGTGATGAAATGAAACACCGCCACCTGGAATTAGCTCTTTAGTCTTTGGTTTACCAATGTCATGCATTAACGCAGCTAATCGCAAAGTTAAATTTGGCCCAGCTAATCTGTCTTCAAGTGCCATTGCCTGCTCTAAAACAGTCAGGGTGTGCTCATAAACATCCTTGTGGTGATGGTGTTCATCGATTTCTAACTTTAATTTTGGAATCTCTGGCAAGAATTTATCTGCGAGCCCAGTTTCAACCAAGAGGGTTATACCTAATCTTGGGTTTGGACTCATTAAGGTTTTAATAAACTCATCTCGAATACGTTCTGCGGAGATAATGCTTAAGCGATCCGCCATTTTTTTAATCGCAGCAATAACCGATGGGTCAACATTAAAATTTAATTGGCTCATGAATCTAGCTGCTCGCATCATGCGAAGTGGGTCATCACTAAATGAATCTTCGGCAGTGCCTGGTGTTTTAATTAATTTACTTTGTAAATCGGTAATTCCACCAAATAAATCTAAGAAGGTGGGTGGTGTTGTTGTTAACTCCAGTGCCATTGCATTGATTGTAAAATCTCTTCGCTTTAAATCACCTTCGATGCTCTCACCAAATTGCACATCTGGCTTTCGGGAATTTAAATCATAACTTTCACTTCGGTAGGTTGTTACTTCAACTTCAATCTCACCTTTACGAGCAGCAATAGTTCCAAACTCTGCGCCAATTTCCCAAACTGAATCTGCCCAAACTTCCAGAATTTTTTTACTTTCTGCAGGTTTAGCATCGGTTGTGAAATCTAAATCATTTCCAAGTCTGCCTAAAATTGCATCACGAACTGGTCCACCAACTAAAGCCAATTTAAATCCCGCGGCTTTAAAGGCGGCGGCTAACTTGGTTGATTCAGGAGCTCGCTCAATGAGTGTGTCGATGGCAAGTTGTGTTGCCGCATTCACTGAAGTGTTCATGGTGCCTAAGGTTAGAGCAGAGGGCTGGGCGGTAGCCTTAGGTTATGACCCCAGCAGATAATGCGGGTGGCAAACAGGATTCAACCGATGTGCGCAAGAGCGGACAAAAAACTGGTTCTGGTAGGCCAGCCAAAAAGAGTAATCAATCAAGTAAAAAACCTCATAACAGCTCAAGATATGCAAAACGAGTTGATGAGGTTAGTGCTGGTGGTTTAGTTATTGATAAAAGTGGAAGTAAAGGATTGTTAATTGGGCGCCTTGATCCAAAGGATGCTTCACACGAGCGATTGTTGTGGTCACTTCCTAAAGGACACATCGAATCTGGTGAAACTCCAGAGCAAGCAGCAATTCGTGAAGTTGGGGAAGAGACTGGAATTAAAAGTGAAATTATCCGCTCATTAGGAGTTATTGACTTTTGGTTTATGGCAAGTGGTAAGCGGATTCATAAAACTGTTCATCATTATTTATTTAAAGAAATTGGCGGCAAGTTAGCGCCACAAGTTACCGAAGTTGATGATGTGCAATGGTTTCCAATTGAGGAGATTATTAGCAAATTAGCTTATCCAGATGAGCGAAAATTAATTGCTAAATCAGGTGAATTAAAGCCGTGAAGCGGTTAATCTTTTTTGCCTTAACTTTAATTTTTATATCACCGATCCCGCAAGCTAGTGCTGCTGCGCCACTGGTTATTACCGAGCCAACCCATCGATTAATTAATGGCAAGTTTATAAACGATGAGTTAACTGCAAAATTACTTCCATCTGGTGAACTTGGAAAAATTGTTTTTTCCATCGCTAATATAAATAAAGATTGGCAGGTGGATCCTGCGACAATTGAAGAGATAACTGCCATGAGTAATGGTTACGGTGTAATTGATGGAAGTACGCCCGCCGGGCAACAAATCGCTAAGGATTGGCTAGCTCAATTTTATCGAATCACGAGAGCGCAATCGGTAACAGCCTTAACCTATGGCAACCCCAGCGAGTACTGGATAAAGAAATTATTACCAGAGCAAATAGAGTATTTGAAAG
>CAITID010000052.1 GCA_903892335.1 uncultured Actinomycetes bacterium | reverse complement strand
GGACAAGAAGGTCGCAATGCTTATCAAGAAAAACGCGAACCTAATTTTGATAAATTTCCTAAACGTCCTTAACTCATGTCACCAGAACTATTGGAGAGCATGCGCGTAGTTGCGCTGCCAACCAAAAGTAATTTTCGAGGTGTAACTTATCGCGAGGTCGCATTATTTAAAGGCGTTGCTGGTTGGGGCGAGTTTTCACCATTTCTAGAATACGATGCAAAAGAGTGTGTGCCTTGGCTACAAAGTGCAATTGCATCTGCCACAGAATCAGCACCGAAATTATTTCGAAAAAAAGTAAAGGTCAATGGCACAATTCCGGCCGTAAATGAGAAAGCAGAAATCGAGACAATTGTTAATTCATTTCCGGGAGTTACTACATTTAAAGTAAAGGTGGGCGATAATCTTTCAGAAGATATTGCCAGGCTTTTACAGGTTAAATCGCTATCGCCAAAGGCGAAGTTAAGAATTGATGTGAATGGAAGTTGGTCAGTAATGGAGGCGATCGATAATTTAAAAGCGATCTATGAAAGTGTTGGTGAGATTGAGTATGTTGAGCAACCTTGCGCCACAGTTGAAGAGCTTTGTGAATTGAAGGAGAAATTACCCTTTTCAATAAAAATTGCCGGCGATGAAGTAATTCGCAAAGCAGCTGATCCATTTAAGGTAGAGCTAGCTGGCGCGGTAGATATTTTAGTTTTAAAGGTGCAGCCACTTGGCGGAATTCAAAGAGCGCATAAGTTAGCAAAACACTTTGGCCTACCAATTGTTATCTCCAGTGCGCTAGAGAGTGCAGTTGGAATTAATTATGGATTACAGCTGGCCGCTTCCTTTGCTGAGCTCTCTTTTGATTGCGGTTTAGGTACTGGCTCTCTTTTAAAGGCAGATGTAGCGAATCTTCCAATAGTTGATGGTGAGATTACGCTAGGAAATATTGAACCAGATTTCACCGGCCTAGAGGTTTCCCCAGAGCGTTATCAATGGTGGAAGAATCGCGTCCTGGCCACAACAGAGATGATGAAATGAACTCTTCAACTAATTTAGCGCACTCAATTATTCGTCAATTAATTGAATGCGGAATAAGTGATTTTGTTTTATCACCTGGCTCTAGAAATGCGCCGTTATCAATTGCGCTGCATGAGGCTGCTGCTGCGAATTTAATTGAGTTGCATGTGAAAATTGATGAACGCGGCGCCGCATTTTTTGCACTTGGCCTAGCAAAGGCCTCCGATAATTATGTTGCAGTAATTTGCACAAGTGGAACCGCTGCTGCCAACTTTCATCCAGCTGTACTTGAATCTTTTCACTCACAGGCAAAGTTATTAATCATTACGGCAGATCGTCCGGCAAAACTTAGAAAAACTGGTGCCAACCAAACAACAAATCAAGTAGATCTTTATCAAGGAGTACCAACCCATGATTTTGCAACAGCTATTGAAATTGCGCATCTATTAACTGGTGGCCCAGTTCATCTAAATCCACAATTTGAAGAACCACTTATTCCCAATGAGGAAATTAACTGGTTAACTGGTTTGCACATCACCTCTTTATCGCATGAGTTAAAGCGCTCACTAAAGTTAAGTGTTGAAGATGGTGTCTTGGTTATCGGTCATGATCGTGGTGGCTTTAGCACCGATCAAATCAGCTCTCTCATTAAAGATTTAAATTGGCCAGTTATTGCAGAAGATCCGATCTCTTTTCCGCAGGCCACAGCACACGCTAGTTTATTTCTAGCCGACCCAGAGATCAGAAGTAAATTAGCAGCCAATACAGTAATTGTGATTGGTCGAACCACACTATCTCGCAGTACAAATGCATTTATTGCATTAGCTAAAAAATTAATTGTGATTGATCCAAGAGTTACTAAAATCGATTCCAACCGCAGCGGTGATCAACTATTGACCGCGATACCCGTAGCAATTGAAAGTGGTAAGAGCCCGGATCAAAATTGGCAGATTGCAGCAGCATCTGCTGCTAGCGCAATTGAAACTCTTGGTTGGTCAGAGCAACAAGTAATTATTGAGATAGCTGAATCAATTCCAGATGAGGCGGCGCTATACGTTGGATCTTCAAGACCAATTCGAGATATTGAAGCATTTGTTCATCCACGCGCAGGTGTAAATGTCTTTGCTAATCGCGGCCTAGCCGGAATAGATGGCAACATCTCAACTATCTTTGGGATTGCACAAAAATTTGAAAAAACTTTTGCGATTCTTGGCGATCTTACTTATCTGCATGATATTTCAGCTTTGGTTAATAAATCAGCGCAAAATCTTCGGATTTTTGTAATCGATAATAATGGCGGTGGGATTTTCTCTACATTGCCCCAGGCAAAGGTCGCTGGCTTTGAGGAGCTATTCGGTACCCCGCATAATTTAGATTTATTTAAGGTAACTCAAGGATTTGGTGTTGCAGTAACTAAGGTTTCAAACCTGTTGGAACTTCAAGCGGTAGTTAGTAAGCCAGTAGTTGGCTTTGATGTTGTAATTATTCAAACACCAAGTAGAGAAGAAAATGCTGAAAAGTTAAAAGAGTTAACTCACATGGTTTCTAAGGCGGTTCGCATCGGCATCAACTTAGCTTGACTCTCGGCAAACTCTTTTGCTGGATCTGAACCAGCCACAACTCCACACCCTGCGTAAATTTTTATCTCATTTTTATCTTTGCTGATTTGACCACATCGAAGTGCAATCGCAATCTCACCATCACCATGAATATCGATCCAACCAACTGGTCCGGCATAACGCCCCCGGTTCATTCCCTCTAATTCTTTAATTAAATCCTTTGCTTTTTTAGTAGGTGTTCCACAGACCGCAGCTGATGGATGCAGCTCTGAAATTAAAGTAAAGATGTCGGTTGGTTTTGCACTGTCGTTTAATACACCAGTTACATCTGTTGCTAAGTGCATGACATTTGAAAGGTGTAATACAAAGGGTGACTCTGGCACGTTAGTTGATGAACAAAATGGCGCTAAGGCATCTGCAACTGATCGCACTGCGTACTCGTGCTCCTCTAAATCTTTAGAGGATTTAGCAAGTGATGCGGCAAGGGTTAAATCGCGATCCTCATCCCCACTCTTGCGAATTGTTCCAGCCAGAACCCGTGACGTAACCAAAGATTTGTTTAGTCGGACCAGCAATTCCGGTGTTGCGCCAATTAAACCATCTACTAAAAATAACCAAGTTGATGGGTACTCAATCTCCAAGCGCTTTAGAAGATTTCGAGCATTAATTTCTTTATTTGATTTCGCTGTTAAATCTCGAGCAAGCACAACCTTCTCTAAATCACCATCATTAATTGATTTAATTGCAGTGGCTACTTGATCTCGCCAATTAGCTTCAGAGATAGAGCCAGTATCCCATTTAATTTCACCGCTGACTACTGAGTTTTTTAACTGAGTTATCTCCGGCTGATTCGAGTCACCAATCCAAGTAATCCAGGACTTTCCATTTTTTTGGCCAATTACAATCTTTGGAATTATTAACTTAGATGGCTGGCCTTCATCAAATGCGAAAGATGTAAAGAGAATTGGTCCAGTTCCAACGCCATGCACATTATTTTTTATTGAGAAATTAGCAATTGCCTCATCCCACCATTTTCGGGCAGTGTTAAATCGCGCATCACCAGTTACTTCTAACTCTTTGTAAACACCAAAACCAATTAAGCCATCACCGCTTCTGATCCATGCGGTACTTAAATCTTCGGCAGTAGAAATCGAGGAGAGCAGTGGGTGCTCACCTAGTAATTCGGTGGTAATTAGTTGCGACATGTTTTTAGTACTGCCCATCAAGATTGGATTTGTCTGGAAAGCCTACTCCTAAGAGAATAGGGCCGTGGTCAGAGCAAATTTAAATAAAGATCCAGATGATGTATCCAAGATGTTTGATGAGGTTGCTCACCGATATGATTTTTTAAATGATCTTCTAAGCGTTGGCCGCACGAAGGCTTGGCGCAAGGTTGTGACGGCGATCATTGCACCTAAGCCGGGCATGAAGATTTTGGATATCGCTGCCGGAACTGGTTCATCCAGCAAACCATTGGTGGCAAAGGGTGCTGATGTAATCGCATTAGATTTTTCAGAAGGAATGCTGGCGGCTGGACGCAAGCGACATAAAGACATTAAGTTTCAACAAGGTGATGCGTTAAAGCTGCCATTTACTGAAAATACTTTTGATGTCACAACTATTTCTTTTGGCTTACGAAATACCTCAGATACAACAGCTGCGCTAAAAGAGGCACTGCGAGTGACTAAACAAAGTGGTCGCATAGTAATTTGTGAATTCTCACATCCAACAAATAAAATCTTTCGATTAATTTATTTAAAGTATTTAATGCGAGCATTACCAGTAATTGCAAAACGGATATCAAAAAATCCAGCTGCATATATTTACTTAGCAGAATCAATTCAGGCCTGGCCAAATCAGAGCGCCTTGGCCCAGGTAATGAGACAGGCTGGCTGGGAATCGGTCAGTTGGCAGGACTTAACCTTTGGAATTGTCGCAGTTCACATTGGCTATAAAGGGTAATTGGCTTTAGTCGCTATCGGCTTCGCCTAAGATTTCGCATATGAATCCATACGTTCCAATTCTTGCCATTGGGGCAATTGGCTTCGGTTTCGGACTCTTCTCAATTATCGCAGCAGCGGTTACTGGGCCTAAGCGTTACAACAGAGCAAAATCGGACGCATACGAATGTGGAATTGAACCATCACCACAAGCTGCTGGCGGTGGCAGATTTCCAGTTAAATACTTTTTAACTGCAATGTTATTTATTGTCTTTGATATTGAAATCGTATTTTTATATCCATGGGCGGTTGCCTTCGATCAACTAGGTGTCTTTGGATTAGTTGAAATGGCGCTCTTCATCGGAACCGTCTTTGTTGCCTTTGCTTATGTTTGGCGACGCGGTGGATTGGAGTGGGATTAACCATGGGTTTAGAAGAAAAGTTACCAAGTGGATTCTTATTAACTACTGTTGAAAAATTAGCTGGTTACATGAGAAAGAACTCACTATGGCCAGCAACTTTTGGTCTGGCTTGTTGCGCGATTGAGATGATGGCAGCAGGTGCTGGCCGATATGACCTTGCAAGATTTGGAATGGAAGTATTTCGCGCATCCCCACGCCAAGCAGATTTAATGATTGTGGCTGGACGAGTCAGCAACAAAATGGCGCCAGTTGTTAGACAAATTTATGATCAAATGGCTGGACCTAAATGGGTATTAGCAATGGGTGCTTGTGCATCATCTGGTGGCATGTTTAATAATTATGCGATCGTGCAAGGTGTTGATCACATTGTGCCGGTAGATATTTACTTACCAGGTTGCCCACCACGTCCAGAGATGTTGATGGATGCGATCTTGAAATTACATGAGCAAATTGGTGATACTAAATTAGGACCAAATCGCGAAAAGATTATTAAAGAGGTAGAAGCTGCAGCGCTCGCTGCAAAGCCAACACATCAATTAAAAGGTCTGCTGGCATGAGTAACGATTCAAGCAACGGAATGTTTGGCGTATCCGGATCTGGAGATACCTCAGGATTTGGTGGCTTAATTAAATCTGTTAAAAACATTGGCTCTACAGAGCGCCCTTATGGTGGCTACTTTGACCAAGTAGCAGATGATCTTGAGCGGGCATTTCCAGCTTTTAATGATGCAATTGAAAAGGTAGTTGTAGATCGCGGTGAGTTAACATTATTTGTAAAGCGTGAGAGATTATTTGAAGTTGCAAAGATTTTGCGTGATCAACTTCGTTATGAAATGTGTATTTCAGTTAGTGGAGCGCATTATCCAGCCGAAGTTGGCCGCGAACTCCATGTCATCATCGCACTTCTTTCAATTACAAATAACCAGCGAATTAGATTAGAGGTTTGTGTTCCAGATTCTGATCCACACCTAACCTCTTTAGTAGAGCTTTGGGCTGGTGCAAATTGGCAAGAGCGCGAAACTTATGACATGTTTGGAATTATTTTTGATAATCACCCAGGATTAACCAGAATTTTAATGCCAGATGATTGGGATGGATTTCCGCAACGAAAAGATTATCCACTTGGCGGAATTCCAATTGAATACAAAGGTGCAACTGTTCCTGCACCATCTGAGCGCCGGAGTTATCAATGAGTACCTTCACTGATCCATACGCATCATCGCGCGAGACAACTGAGGGTCGGGTTTACTCAGTTACAGGTGGCGATTGGGATTCATTAAGCACTGAGATTGGCGCAACTAAAGAAGAGCGCGTAGTTGTAAATATGGGACCACAACATCCATCAACACATGGCGTATTGCGGTTAGTACTAGAACTTGAAGGTGAAACAGTTACTGAAACCCGTTGCGGTGTTGGTTACTTACATACTGGAATTGAGAAAAATACCGAGTACCGATCATGGACACAAGGCGTAACTTTTGTAACTCGAATGGATTACCTAGCACCACTGTTTAATGAGACTGCTTACTGTTTAGGTGTTGAAAAGTTATTAGGAATTACTAATGACGTAACTGAACGCGCAACCGTGATTCGCGTAATGATGATGGAGTTCAATCGAATCTCATCCCACATGGTTGCACTCGGCACAGGTGCACTCGAGCTAGGTGCGCTTTCACCAATGATTTTTGCCTTCCGTGAGCGGGAGAAAGTTTTAGATATTTTTGAAATGGTTGCTGGCTTGCGCATGAATATGGCTTATGTCCGGCCAGGTGGCGTTGCTCAAGATCTTCCAGCTGGGGCGTTATCAAAGATTAAAGAGACGATTAAAGAGCTACGTAAAAACTTTAAAGATAATGAGAAGTTATTAATCGGAAACTCAATTTGGATTAAGCGAACACAAGGTATTGGCTACTTAGATTTAGCAGGCTGTACTACTTTAGGAATTACTGGACCGGTATTGCGTTCAACTGGTTTGCCATGGGATCTACGCAAGGCGCAGCCTTACTGTGGCTATGAAGATTACCAATTTGATATTCCAACAACTGATACCTGCGATGTGTATGGAAGATTCTTAATCCGCATGCAAGAGCTAGAGCAATCACTGCGCATCATCGAGCAGTGCGTAAGCAAATTAGAAAAATTAGATGGTCAACCGGTAATGGTTGCGGATAAGAAGATTGCTTGGCCGTCACAACTTTCAATCGGTGGCGATGGAATGGGTAACTCACTAAATCACATTCGTGAAATCATGGGTGAATCTATGGAAGCACTAATTCATCACTTTAAATTAGTAACTGAAGGTTTCCGCGTTCCAGCTGGTCAGGTCTATACAACAGTTGAGTCACCACGTGGTGAGATGGGCGTCCATTTAATTTCTGATGGCGGAACTCGGCCATACCGAGTTCACTTCCGCGAACCATCATTTAATAATTTACAAGCAACAGCTGCGATGTGTGATGGTGGACAGATTGCTGATGTGATTGCTGCGGTTGCATCAATTGATCCAGTTATGGGTGGGGTTGATCGCTAATGAAATTTTCACCACAAGAGATTGCTGTAATGGATTCAATCATTGCCCGCTATCCCCGCAAGCGCTCTGCAATCATGCCGCTGCTGCATTATGTGCAAGCTATTGATGGCTATGTAACTAATGAAGGAATTGAAGTTATTGCAGAAAAACTTGAGTTAGCAACTGCGGAAGTAACTGCAGTTTCCACTTTCTACACACAATACAAATCAAAGCCAGTTGGTGAATATCATGTTGGTATTTGCACCAATACTTTGTGCGCAGTTATGGGCGGAGATGCGATATTTGAATCAATTAAAGAGCATTTAGATATAGAAAATGATGGCGTCACTGCAGATGGCAAAGTTTCAGTAGAACATATTGAATGTAATGCAGCGTGTGATTACGCACCAGTTGTAATGGTCAATTGGGAGTTTTACGATAATCAAACTGTGCAATCAGTAAAGGATTTAGTAGATGGTGCTCGCGCTGGTAATCCACCCGCACCAACTCGTGGCCCAAAAACTTTACGTACCTGGAAGCAAAACTCTGCAGTACTTGCTGGCATCTCAGATGGTTTAGCAAATGAAGGATTACAAGCTGGTGCACCAACCCTGCTTGGTCTTAATCGATCAAAGGCTGGTAAGTAATGACAAAGTTAACGCCAGTTCTTTCTGCGCATTGGGATGAAGCCGATTCATTTACGATCGCAGCTTACAAACGCAATGGTGGTTATGCCGCAATCGCTAAAGCATTAACAATGCAACCAGATGAGATTATTCAATTAGTTAAAGACTCTGGCCTGCGAGGCCGCGGCGGCGCAGGATTTCCAACTGGAAATAAGTGGGGATTTATTCCGCAAGGAGATAACAAAGAGCATTACCTTGTTGTAAATGCTGATGAGTCTGAGCCAGGTACTTGCAAAGATACGCCACTACTTATGGCTAATCCACATGTTTTAATTGAAGGTGTAATCATCGGTTCATATGCAATTCGTGCCAACCATGCCTTTATTTATATTCGTGGTGAGGTAACACATGTTGTTAGACGTGTGCAACAGGCGATCGAAGATGCATACGCAGCAGGCTTGTTAGGAAAAAATATTCTTGGTAAAGGTTTTGATCTTGAGTTAGTTCTTCATGTTGGCGCGGGTGCATACATATGTGGTGAAGAAACTGCGCTTCTTGATTCATTAGAAGGCTTCCGTGGTCAACCAAGATTACGTCCACCATTTCCAGCAATCGCCGGGCTATATGCAAAACCAACAGTGGTTAACAATGTTGAATCAATTGCATCAGTTCCAGCAATTATTAATAATGGCGTTGCTTGGTTTGGCGCAATGGGCACTGAGAAGAGCAAGGGTTTTACCCTTTACTCACTATCTGGCCACGTAACTAACCCAGGACAGTTTGAAGCACCACTTGGAATTACCTTAAGAGAGCTGCTTGAAATATCTGGTGGAGTTCGCAAGGGTCACAAACTTAAATTCTGGACACCAGGTGGCTCATCAACTCCAATTTTTACCGATGAACATTTAGATGTGCCACTTGATTATGAAGGTGTAGCAGCGGCTGGTTCAATGCTTGGCACAAAAGCATTACAAATCTTTGATGAGACTACTTGTATTGTCCGCGCTGT
>CAITID010000051.1 GCA_903892335.1 uncultured Actinomycetes bacterium | reverse complement strand
GCTAGCAATGTATTTTCATCGGTGAAAGTTAAGGAGTTATCCACCTTAAAGTTTGCCGTCTTTGAGGTTACTTTCTTTTTACCAACCACTGCAATTGCTTGATACTGACCTTCTGCCTTAATTGCAGTTGCAACTGTCGTGATCTTCCAAGAGCCACTACTTGATGAAGTTGTTTTCAGCGAGGTCTTATTCCAAGTGACCCCATTAAATGAGTTGATTGTGATTGCCGCTTTGCCTGCAGGCTTTACTTGACCATAGAAGGTGACGGTTGATTCACCAGCACTTGGAGTAGTAGAAACATTTAATGAAACAGTACTTGTTGCAGCATATGTTGGTTGAATTAAATTCCCGGTGAGCAAGATGATTGAAATAGCGAAGAGGCCGAAAGCTTTTAATTTACTCACTGCTCAATTATGGATGCATCCTCATTAAAAACTCGTTTAAACGCAGCAATTAACTTCTTAGTGTGATCAGGATTGCGTGCTGCTTTGAAATCATGCGGGCCGGCGAACTTCTGACTATCAGCAAAATCTAAGGTTAATTGATGATTTTCATAAGAAACTAATCTGGCATCAAAAAATGCTAGCCAAGTGATTCGGTCCTCAATCAAGAGTAGATCAAGTACTTCATTCCAGCGCTCTTTTATTTCAGATAGCTGCATTATTTAAATAATGAATCCATACAAAATTGCGGCAACAAAGATAACCAATGCAGCGATTCTGGCCGATTTTTTAAGCAGATAGCTTTTTAGAGCAGGAATGAAGGTAATTATTAAACCGAGTAAACCTAATCCGATTAAAACTGAGCTGTTATTTAGATTATTGGCACTTCCAGTTTGATATCGCAAATTAATTAGCCCAATGGCGAGTAGGGCGTAGGCACCAAATCGATAATTATTTATCATTTGGGAATCCTAAGTGAGTGCATACCACCATCAATATTTATTGTGGTTCCAGTGACAGATGCTTGTAGTGGACTGGCTAGGAAAATTATTGCTGATGCAATTTCAGCTGGAGAAACTAATCGGCCCATTGGCTGGCGAGCTTCTAATGCATCTCTGGCTGCGGTTGCATCTGCTGATTGGTTTAGTAAGCGTTGCACCCAAGGGGTATCAGTAGTGGCAGGATTAACCGCATTTACTCTAATTTTGTCTTTAATGTGATCAGTTGCCATTGCCAATGTCAATGTAAGCACTGCACCTTTTGAAGCGCTATACGCCGCGCGATTTGGAATTCCATCCGTTGCTGCAATTGAAGCGGTGTTAACAATTGCTGGATGCTTTGATTTGCGAAGTAAAGGTATCGCCGATCTTGAAACCCGGGCGGTACCAATAACATTGACATTTAATACCTTCTCCCAAATTTCATCACTTTCATGCTCAACAGTTGTTAGCGAACCAATTCCTGCGTTATTAATTAAAATATCTAATTGCTTACTTTGTTTAGAAAATTCGGTAAATGCATCGGTAACTGATTGGCCATCACCGATGTCACACTTAATAAAGGTGGCAACTGGCGCCATTTCTCCTTCAGCAATATCAAAACCAAAGACTGTGGCACCACGAGCTTTTAAACCCCTTGCAACCTCAAGGCCAATTCCAGAGCCAGCACCAGTAATGATTGCAGTTAACCCGCTGAATTCATCATTAATCACCTTCATATACTATTGCGTATATGACGCAGCAGAGCACCCAGCATCCCAGTTTTATTGCTGTGTTACACACCGCAGGCCATAAATATCGCATCACTAAGGCGGTAAATGGAAAGTATTTTGCAATCCCAAAGGTTGCCACCATTTCAGATGCACTTGAATTGCCAATCGCAGAATTTAAATCACTATTTGAACAAGCTGGCAGTGAAGAAGTTATCGGCACCTTAACTGCGCCAATTGCCGCAGACTCTGAGATCTGGGGCGCCGGAGTTACCTACCAGAGATCTAGGGATGCGCGCAAAGAAGAGAGTGACATCCCAGATGTTTATCAATTAGTTTATGAAGCAGATCGCCCGGAACTATTTTTTAAAGCAACTGCGCGTCGCACCGTTGGAACAAATGCAAATGTAGGCATTAGAGCAGATGCGCTAACTTCAGTACCAGAGCCAGAGGT
>CAITID010000050.1 GCA_903892335.1 uncultured Actinomycetes bacterium | reverse complement strand
TCAGCATTCTCCAACATGTAATCAGTTGCGTCGCCAACTGTTACCTTTGAAATGGATATCTGATCAAACGTGCTTGAATCCATGAACATAAAATCATCGCCGTCTTTATACAAATATTGCATATCCCGTTTTTCTAGCATTGCTACATCAACTTTGATACCGGCGTTAAAAGTTTTCTCCACTACTTTGCCGGTTAGAACCTGCTTCATTTTGGTTCTTACGAAAGCTGGTCCTTTGCCAGGTTTAACATGTTGAAATTCAACTACTGTCCACAACTGACCATCCAAATTTAAGGTCATGCCGTTTTTTAGATCATTTGTGGTTGCCATTTATATCCATTCAAGTTGAAGTTTAAGATCCTAATTCTACCTTGTTACCGAAGTAATTTTTGCATTGCTCTTAAAGCCAACGCGTAACTCTCTTCTCCGAAACCAGCGATACTGCCATTTACAACCCCGGAAACAACAGAGGTATGACGAAACTCCTCACGGCTTAGTGGATTAGAAAGATGAACTTCAATCACGGGAGCTTTCAACATTGCAACCGCATCTCGGATCGCATACGAGTAATGAGTAAATGCCGCTGGGTTGATGATCACGGCCTGTTTTTTATCGGCCGCTTCATGAAGCCACTGAATAATCTCACTTTCATTATTACTTTGCTTGATCTCAACAGTAAGAGAGAGTTCAGCGGCAGATTTTTCAATAAATTCACAAAGTTGCGGATACGTAAAAGCACCATAAATATCACTATCGCGCAAATCTAATCTAGAAAGATTTGGTCCATTTAGAATTAAAATGCTCATTTGGCAATTCTCTCATACGCTCTTGTAATATCGGCTTTACTTACCGATTCGAGCCAAATGGGTTTACCAACCCTGGACAAGCCGATAAATCGGATACGACCAGCCTTCACTTTTTTATCCGCCTGCATAATCTTGATCAAAGTAGCCAATTTAGATTTTGGATAAGTAATCGGTAAGTTGAAAGCTTTCAATAAACTACGATGTCGTTCAACCTCAGATTTACTCAATCCGCCAAGGATTTGACTTAGTTCGGCGGCGAAAACTAAACCGATCGCAACCGCCTCGCCATGGCGCAACCGGTACTTAGAATCCTTCTCGATTGCATGTCCTAAAGTGTGACCATAATTTAGAATTTCACGCAATTTACTCTCTTTAAAATCACGACCGACAACCTTTGATTTCACCTTAATGCTTCGATAGATAATTTGTTCAAAATCCAAAACATCAGCTTCTAGAAGTTTGAGTATTTTTGGATCGCGGATGAATCCAGATTTAATCACCTCGGCCATTCCAGCCGATATATCTCGCTCAGGCAATGTTTGTAAGAATTTTAAATCAATTATTACTTTCTTTGGTGAATGGAAAGAACCAATTAGATTTTTACCCGAATCAGCATTAATTCCCGTCTTGCCACCAATAGAAGCATCAACCATTGCTGCCAACGAGGTAGGAATTGCATACCAAGCTATGCCACGTAACCATGTTGCGGCTGCAAAACCGGCAAGATCAGTTGTTGCACCACCACCAATTGCGATGATGCAATCCTGTCTAGAAAAATTCAGCTTTCCTAACTCACGCCAAACCCTATTTGCTGATTTAACATCTTTTTGTACTTCCCCATTTGGAAGCATCAAAACGTGAGCATTTTTCGAACTTGATAACTTAACAAACTTTCTTAAACTTTGAGGAATTAAGATTAAAACCTGATTGTGCTCTTTTTCGATCCGTTTGATGGCATCTAAATGATCATCACCAATTAATACCTGATACTTGTTTTCAGCCTTAACTGAAATTCGTTTCATGCGTTGATCTCCAATAAATTAACAATCTGTGCCGCGGCCTCTGCTGGCTTTTTAGAATCAGTTGAAATCGTTTGGGTTGCTAGTTTCTCATAAATACCGCGCCTGGTACTCATAAGTGAGATCCACTGCTGCCTAGGATTAATCAAAAGTAATGGTCGTTCTTTGTTAAATCCAATCCGAATAGCTGCTTGAGCAATTGTGACATCTAGGAAAATCACTGGATAATCTGCGCTTGCTAAAACGTTCTCTATTTTAGGATTAATTGGCGCCCCACCACCAAGTGAAATTACGCCATCAAAACCGTTTAGTAATTCCAAAACTACTTCCTCTTCAATTCCACGAAAAGTGGGTTCGCCATCTTCAACAAAAATATCCGTAATTTTGCGACCTGTCTTTACTTCAATGATGCGATCGCTATCGGCAAATTCCCACTTTAGCTCCTTGGAAAGTGCTTTTCCGACCGTTGATTTACCCGCACCGGGTGGTCCAATTAAAACTATTTTCTTCTTTTGCATATGAATTATTTAATAATCAAATTCGCTATGTAATTCTCAAAATTTCGCTTAGTTTCGCCAACGCTATCCCCACCAAATTTTTCAAGCACTAATTCTGCGATTACAAGAGCAGCCATTGCTTCGGCAACAACACCGGCGGCTGGAACTGCGCAAACATCAGAACGCTGATTAATTGCTTTAGCACTTTCACCTGTTGCAACATCAATAGTGTCAAGTGCTTTTGGAACTGTAGAGATTGGCTTCATCGCAACCTTTACACGCAAGATTTCACCATTGCTCATTCCACCCTCTGTGCCACCGGCGCGATCGGTGCGACGAACAATTTTTCCGTCAGCATTTTTTTCGATCTCATCGTGGGCTACTGAGCCTCGTCTGGTGGCTGTTTCAAAACCATCACCGATTTCAACACCTTTAATTGCTTGGATGCCCATCATCGCACCTGCTAATTTTGCATCGATTCGGCGATCCCAATGTGTATGTGAACCTAAACCAGGTGGCAGGTTGTAAGCCAAAACTTCAACTACCCCACCCAGAGTGTCACCTTCTTTATGGGCTTGCTCAATTTCAGAGATAATCTTCTTGCTTACATCAGTATCAAAGCAACGTACTTCATTACTATCAATGGCCTTTAAATCTTCATACTTTGGAAGCACATAATCACTTGCTAATGAAACCTTTCCAATTGAAACTACATGACTAATAATATTTATACCAACACTTTGTTGCAGGAATGCTTTTGCTACTGCTCCCAATGCAACTCTGGAAGCGGTTTCCCGTGCACTTGCGCGTTCTAGAATGGCTCTTGCGTCATTAAAATTATATTTTTGCATTCCAACCAGATCAGCATGGCCAGGTCTTGGTCTAGTTAATGGAGCATTCCTTCCAAGATCTTTTATTTCTTCTTCTGCAACAGGATCAGCGCTCATCACCTTTTCCCATTTAGGCCACTCTGAGTTTGCAATTTGAATTGATACTGGCCCACCTTGCGTCTTACCCAATCGCACGCCACCAATAATGCTCACCTTGTCAGCCTCAAAATTTTGCCTGGCACCGCGACCAAAACCTAGGCGTCTTCTTGCTAACTCGCGATCAATATCTGCGGTAGTGATTTGAATATGTGCAGGCAATCCTTCAATGATCGCCGATAGCGCAGGACCATGAGACTCTCCAGCGGTTAACCAACGCAACATAAGCCAATATTCCAATCACTCTTAAGGGCTCTATTCTCTCAGATAGCTAGCCGAAGATGTGAATAATTAGCTAATTCAGATGAAAAGTTGGCCTATTGCGGAACCAATTATCATGGCTGGTGCAAAAGGTATTGATGCCTTCCTACGAAATAAGCCCCATACTCCGCCGATAATCCATGCGGTATCAAGAACAACAACAAATTGCATGAAGGTATGGATTGAAGATCCCAACACAAAACCAAGTTTTACATCTCCAAATCCGATGCTACCTTTTGAAATAAGGTTAAAGGCAAGCAGTATTGCAAGGTAAAGAAGTGCGAAATTGAAATGAAATTTAAATATCATAGCTAAGGGGATTAGCAATACGAGAAGATCTAAATCTCGAATGTAATGAGTTTTAAAATCGTGATAGGCAATTCGCCAAGTAATAAAGAATAAACAAGCAAATGATATTTTCATTAACACTCATGCAGAGTAGTTGATGAGTTAGTTGGCAAAAATGTCCTTGTGGATTACCTGCCGATTGCGGCTCGACCCACCTTTAATAACTCATCTCGCATCTGTTGATTATCAAACTTAGCCCCCGAGAAGTACTGGATTTGAAACATTGCTTGTTCAACTAGTAGAGCAAGTCCACCTATTACGTGTCGACCTAGATTTTGATATCGCTTTGCTAATTCCGTTGGCCACGGGTGATAAATAACTTCAAAGAAATCGGCTTTGCTAGAGATAATGGATAATCCATCTGTTGCTCCCGCAGGCGTAGTTGAAATAATTAAATCTCGGTCTTGAATTTGTGCAAAAGTATGCCAATCTAAAAATTCAAGATCTAAATCCCCACTGGCCGCATGAAGTTGATCATGGCGATTCATTGATCTAGTCAGAATACTTACTTGCGTTCCAGTGCCGCGCAGCGCACCAAGGGCTGCTCTGGCTGTTCCACCAGCTCCTAGAATTGCAATACGCTTGCCAAAATACGGCTGAAGCAAATTCTTAAATGCTAAAAGATCCGTGGATAGACCAATACTGCCAGTTGATTCAAAAATAACTGTGTTAATTGATGAGATCTGTTTAGCTAACGGATCAACTCGATCAACAAAACCTATCGATATCTCCTTAAGTGGCATCGTTAAGGCTAATCCTCTAACCCCACTGTCCCTTGACTCGTAGTAAAAATCGGCAAAATTTTTCTCTTCCACCTCTTGCGCTGTAAATTCTGCTTCAACATTAAGTAATTCATATGCATGCTTGTGAAGTAGTGGTGAAAGTGAGTGGCCTATTGGTGAGCCTGCAACGAACATCTTAATCATTTGAACAATCCGGCATCTTCATTCTTCCTGAATTCTATTACCCATTTACTAAATTCAGAGTACGAACTGGTGAATCTAGTATCTTTCGGTTTTACCGTAATGAAATAGAGCCAATCACCTTTAGCTGGATTTACAGCCGCTTCCATCGCTGCCTCGCCAGGACTACCGATTGGGGTAGGAGTTAGTCCTCTATACCTATATGTATTGTATTTTGAATTCAATTCTAATTGCTTGTAACTCATTCTGATGTTGCCTCTTTTTTTCTCAGCATAATCAATGGTCGAATTCATTTGCAAAGGCATATTTATTTCTAGGCGATTAAAAATAACTCTGGCAATCTTTGCATAATCCTCCCTATCTCCCTCGGCCTGTGCAATAGAGGCAATTATCAAAAGTTCATAGGGTGAGAAACCATCTACTCCATTAACCAAACCACTAGATTGGGCAGAAATTTTAAATCGAGCAAGCATTTGCAAAACCGCTTCATCAACAGTTGTATTTGGCGCAAAAGCATATTGAGCAGGGAATAAAAAACCTTCTAAATTCTTAGTTTTAAACAATGGGTCTGGAAATATTTCACCTGAGAACTTGCCCTCAAGTAACTCTGAATTATTCAGAATATCTAGAATTTCATAAGTTCGAAGGCCTTCAATAAAGGAGATAACGCCGCGATTGCGTTTTTTATCTAGTAACTGATCGATGGCCGAATTAGCTGAAATTCGAATATCAATTCTATGCACACCGGGTGGTATTGATTGAGATCTTTTCTGACTAAGGGCGGCTCGATAAAATGCCTTCGCTGTCTTAACTACCCCGGCAGCTTCCAGTTTCTTCGCGATCTCTAGGCCAAAATCACCGTTCTCAATTATCATATCTACTTTCTCGTCATTACTTGTAGCACGATAATCAATTAGAAGGAATGCGTTATGAACATTAATTGCACCAAATGTAAATAGAAATCCAGTAATTAACAAAGCCAGCAACCGCTTCATATTGATGAACCTAATCCGGATGGCGATGATTCCAACAGAATCGCTTGATTTAGAATCTGCACGGCAGCCATTTGATCAATGATCCCTTTGCTCTCCTTTACACCCTTACCTAATTCATGCAATTGAGCAATTGAATTCTTTGTACTTAAGCGCTCATCAATTAAGAATATTTCTCCCTGGTAAATTTCCTTCAGTGAAAGAACGAAATCCTGCACCAATTCACTTTTTTTACTTTGCTCACCAGATAAATGCATTGGATTGCCAATAGCTAAATAAATTGGTTCATACTCTGCAAATATGCTTTCTAGTTGGCTCATCGTTGCATGATCATTTGCAAGTGTTTTTAGAGGTGAGACCAAAATAGCCTCTGAATCACAAACCGCTAAACCAATCCGAACATTACCAAAATCAATTCCGATTCTTCGACCTCGGCTTAGCTGTGCAACCATCAAGATCTACTTTAATTTAGCAGAAATTAATTTGATAATCTCAGCGCTGGCATTAGGCAACTTATCTATTGCAACTCCACCACCTTGTGCAAAATCATCCTTGCCGCCACCGCCACCGCCAAGAATTGTGGAGGCAGACTTAACCAAATCTCCAGCTTTGATTCCAACCTTAATTGCATCCTCTGATACTGATGCAATTAACACTACCTTTTCAGCGGTTATAGAACTTAACACGATCACACTACTATCCATGGAACTTTTCATTTTAAGGGCAATACTTCGAAGCTCATCTGCGTTCAAACCAGGAGTTAAAGCTGTATTTATAACCTTTGTCTTTCCCACTACTTTGGCTTGAGTAATTAATGTACTACTGGCATCAATAACGGCCTTTACGCGCAGTGCAGATAAATCCTTTTCCATAACTTTCATTTTTTCAATTAAATCATTGATTCGAGATGGCAACTCCTCGCTTCGGGCCCCCTTAATAATCTGTGTGAGCGAGTTTAAAAGCAGATGTTCTCTGGCCAAGAATTTATAAGCATCAATGCCAACAAGTGCCTCAACTCTTCTTACCCCAGCTCCAATTGATGATTCTGACAAAAGTTTTACAACACCTAATTCACCGGATCTACCAACATGTGTGCCGCCACAAAGCTCTTTCGCCCAATCACCAACACTGATGACTCGAACTTGATCACCGTACTTCTCACCAAATAACGCCATAGCTCCCATAGCTTTAGCTTGATCTTGTGTCATAACTTGCGCTGATACCTCTAAATCTGAAATCAAAAGTTCATTGACGCGAACCTCTACATCATTCATAACTGAGTGTGGAACTGCAGATGTTGCAGGAAAATCAAAGCGGAATCGACCAGGTGAATTTTCTGAACCCGCCTGAGTTGCGGTCTCACCTAGTACTTCTCGGAATGCCTTATGAACCATATGCGTTGCAGTATGTGCTCTTGAAATGGCCATTCTGCGTTCAAGATCAATTTGTGCAACAACTTCCTCACCTAATTTAATTGAGCCGGAAATTAATGTGCCGCGGTGAACGATTAATCCAGGTACTGGTGTTTGAACATCTTCGATTTCAACAACTGCGCCATTGCTTAATTGAATTCGGCCGGCATCTGCCAATTGACCGCCGCCTTCTGCATAAAACGGAGTTCGGTCTAAAGTTATTTCGATTTCGGATCCATCTCCAGCTTCTGCAACCGAGTTACCATCTAAGAAAATTCCAGTTAACTTGCCTTCAGCCCTGCTTTGCTCATAACCAATAAACTTTGAAGCACCATTTTTATCAATTATATTTTTATAGACGGTTAAGTCTGTGTGGCCGCTTTTTTTAGCTTTTGAATCAGCTTTGGCACGATCTTTTTGTTCTTTCATTAATTTTCTAAATCCATTTTCATCAACTTCTAGACCTTGCTCCCGAGCCATCTCAAGGGTTAAATCAAATGGAAACCCATATGTGTCATGCAATTTGAATGCTGTTTCCGCTGGTAAAGATTTCACTTTACCTGCCCTTAATTCATTAGCCGCCAAATCAAATATGCTCGTGCCGCCCTTTAAGGTTTGCAGGAAAGTATCTTCTTCAGCCTGTGCAACTGCCAAAATACGTTCTTGATTAGTTTTTAGTTCAGGGTATTGCGGCCCCATCGCCGTAATTGAGCTTTTAATTAACTCGCCTAGAACCAAATCATCTGAACCAAGTAATCGCATATTGCGCACAGTCCGGCGCATCATTCTACGAAGAACATAGCCACGGCCTTCATTTCCTGGATTTACGCCATCACCGATTAACATCATCGCTGTTCTGGCATGGTCTGCAACAACTCGAAGTGAAACATCAGATTTAAGATCTAATCCATACTTCACATTTGTTAATTCGGAGGCTTTATCCAAAATAATCTTGGTCGTATCAATTTCATAGATGTTTTCAACACCCTGTAGCAACGCGGCCGTTCTTTCTAACCCAAGGCCAGTATCAATATTTTTTGCTGGCAACTCTCCAACTATTGGGAAATCATCCTTGGTGCCACCGGCAGCTCGGATGTTTTGCATAAAGACCAAGTTCCATATTTCCAGGTATCTTTCCTCATCAGCGATTGGACCGCCGTCTTTTCCATAAGCCGAACCTCGATCAAAATAAATTTCAGAGCAAGGACCGCAGGGGCCAGGTACTCCCATTGACCAAAAATTATCAGCCATACCGCGGCGTTGAATTCTCTCCTTTGGTACACCAACCTGCTTGTGCCAAATATCAGCTGCTTCATCGTCATCTTTATAGACAGTCACCCATAACTTTTCTGGTGAAAATCCATATCCGCCATCTGAAATTGATTTCGTTAGTAATTCCCAAGCCAGCGCAATTGCTCCCTCTTTAAAATAATCACCAAATGAAAAATTGCCGCACATTTGGAAAAAAGAAGCGTGCCGAGTTGTCTTTCCAACCTCATCAATGTCCAAAGTTCTAACACACTTTTGCACTGATGTCGCTCGCGCATAAGGAGGCGTTACCTCACCCAAAAAGTAAGGCTTGAATGGAACCATGCCGGCGTTTACTAATAATAGGTTTGGGTCATCAGCGATCAGTGACGCCGAGGGAACAACAGTGTGTTTGAGATTTAGTGAGTTGTTTTTTTCAAAAAAGTTTAGCCAACGAGATCGAATCTCTGCGGAATTCATAATTGACTACTTCGCAACTTTGCGTTTTTTACCCTTTTTCAATTTAGCTGCCGCCACAATTGCACCGGCCGCCTTCATCGCAAGTGGGTTCTCTTCTAAGAATGTATCGCCCGCCCCTGAAACCTTACTTGCCAGATCTTCAACTGATTTAGCAGCTTTCGTTAAACTCTTTAAGGGCTTATTGATGTAAGAAAGAGTCGTAGTGACCTCATCAATTAATCGGCTAGCCCGGATAACTGTGTAGGAAATAGCAACTGCGATCACAGCAAGTGATGATGCTGCAATAATTGTTGCAATTCCTCCTGGACCCATGTGTGCAGAATACCTGAAATTCTAACTTTGCTTTGGAGTAGAAGGTGTATCTATGCCAGTCTCTTTGCGCTGCGCCGGTGTTATGGGCGTTGGCGCACCAGTTAACGGATCACCGCCACTAGCTGTTTTTGGGAATGCGATAACTTCGCGAATTGAGGAAGCACCAGCAAGTAATGCGCATAATCGATCGATTCCAAGTGCAATGCCGCCATGAGGAGGTGGACCATAGTTAAATGCTTCAAGCAAAAATCCAAACTTACTCTCTGCTTCTTGGGCAGATAAACCAATCGTTTTAAAAACTCGCTGTTGCATTTCACGTTGATGAATACGGATTGATCCCCCGCCAATTTCACTGCCATTTAAAACAATGTCGTAGGCATAAGCAAGTGCAGATTTTGGATCGGTATCAAATGTATTTTTAAACTCGGGTTTAGGTCCAGTAAATGGATGATGCACTGCAGTCCATCCAGCCCCAGGATTTTCCTCATCTACCGGCTCAAACATCGGTGCATCAACTATCCACACAAACTTCCAAGCAGTTTGATCAATTAAGTTACAACGATTTCCAATTTCAAGTCGAACCGCACCTAATAAACTTTGTGATGCAGCTGGTAGTCCTGCCGCGAAAAACACCGCATCTCCATTCTTTGCACCAGTTGCGGCCACTAAACCGGCTATCTCTTTTTCGGATAAATTCTTAGCAACCGGGCCACCTAACGTGCCATCGGTTTGAAACAAAACATAAGCCAAACCTTTGGCCCCTCGAGCTTTTGACCAATCCTGCCAAGCATCTAATTCGCGGCGAGGTGATCCAGCTCCACCTGGCATAACAACTGCGCCAACATATTCAGATTGAAAAACGCGAAAGGTTGTTTCCTTGAAGTAATCGCTCATATCAATTAACTTATTTTCAAAACGAAGATCTGGTTTATCGGAACCATAATCACGCATTGCCTGCGCATAAGTCATGTGAGGAATTGGAAGGGGAATTTTATAACTCACAACTTTCTCGAATACTTTTTGCAAAACTTTTTCGGCAATTGCCATAACATCAGATTGATCAGCAAAGGAGATTTCAATATCTAACTGTGTGAACTCAGGTTGACGGTCAGCTCGAAAATCTTCATCTCTAAAACATCGAGCTATTTGGTAATAGCGCTCCATGCCAGCAACCATTAATAACTGCTTAAATAATTGAGGTGACTGCGGTAGTGCATACCAAGATCCGGGTTGTAGTCGAACGGGCACTAAGAAATCTCGTGCACCCTCTGGCGTTGATCTAGTTAAATAAGGTGTTTCTATCTCAAGAAAATTAGCATCATTCATTACTTCACGGATCACTGCAGTAACATTTGATCTCAATCTTAAATTCTTTGCAGGTCCTTCGCGGCGTAGATCTAAATACCGATACTTAAGCCGAACTTCTTCAGAAATATTTGATAAATCTCCACTATCTACTGGAAATGGAAGCGCGGCAGCTTCACTGAGAACCTCAAGTTGATCGCAAACAATCTCGATACCACCAGTAGCAATCTCATTGTTTTCATTGCCCACCGGCCTTGCCGTTACGTTTCCAATTATTAGCACACACCATTCAGCTCTTAACTCACCAGCTATTTTTTCATCATTTATAACTACTTGAACAGATCCACTTGCATCCCTTAGATCAATGAAAGCAACGCCACCATGATCACGTCGACGAGCCACCCAGCCTGCAAGTTTTACCTGAGTTCCAACATCTTTTACTGATAATGCACCAGCATCATGTGTGCGTAACATTTGAGTTAGCTAACCAATCCTTGCTTCATTAATCTCTTGCTGTCTTAGCAAGAAGTGAGGTCACTGCGGAAGGCGTTAGCGTACTAGAAATAAATTCACCACTTTTCATATCTTTGATTTTGCCAGTATTTGATGACAATTCGTC
>CAITID010000049.1 GCA_903892335.1 uncultured Actinomycetes bacterium | reverse complement strand
GGAAAGTTATGGATTGCAAAGAGAAAGTTAAATACTGGTGAGCCCTCATCCATTGGTGGATTGTTGGCAAAGTCATTTATGTCATTACCGGCAGTAAAGGCATCGCCTTCAGATGAAATCACAACTACACGAATTGCAAAATCACCAGCTGCCTCATTGATCTTGGTGGCCAGGGTTTGGTACATCTCCTGGGTTAGCGCATTTTTCTTTTCTGGGCGGTTTAACTTTAAATGCAAAACTGAGCCTAATTGCTCCGTCAAAATATTGGACATGCGTAAATCCTAGATCAGAAATCAGTAATTTATCCACACAATAGAGAGTATGGTTTGTAATCTACTTAACCCATTGGAGAGTGTGTTTTGGAGCTAAATATCCTAACGCGGGAGTTGACCCCGTTTGAACAATTAGTCTGCGAACATCTCTGCGATGGCTTTACTAACTCAGCCATTGCATCTCAAACGGCGCATAGTGAAAAAGTTATTGAGAATACCGTTTCCAGGGTTGCCAAAGCTTTCTCAATTAGATCCGATGGAAATGTAAATGTTCGCGTTTTGTTAGCCCTGGCATATAGGTCACATTTTGGCGATAAAGCCTTTGATAAGTTAGGCGTTGCCTGTCAACATATGAGCGTTGATGCAAATGGTCAACAAATTTGTGCAAAACATATTGATTAATTCTTTGAAGTTTTGCTCCTAAATCTATATCTGTAACATCACAGATCTCCTTAATCACACTCACTGCAGGGCTAGCACTCGCCTTTTCTCTTAACTTGCCTTACTCAAGAGAGTATCCATAGCAATGAGAAGTAGAGAGCTTCTTGAATTAATCATAAGAGATTCTGGAGAGAATAAAATGAAACGTCGAACCTTCGATCGAATCGTCAGCTTTGTTGGTTTAGGACTTTCCGTTCTATTACTAGTTGCTGCTGGTTTACTAAACTGGGGCGCAACATTTGCGAGCGACACAGTTAAACAACAGTTGGAGCAACAAAGAATTACGATGCCGGCCGTAGATAGCGCAGGTTTTAAAGCATTATCACAAGAGGCTCAAACGGCCTTGCAACCATTTGATGCAATGCCACTTACAACTGGTAAGCAAGCCCAGGCATACGCCGATTTTTATATTGGTTCCCACATAAAAGGTATCGCCGGTGGCAAAGTTTATTCTGAGGTTAGTGGAGAAGCACTTGCTGCATCTGCAGCCTCAAAGGCTGCGCCAAATGATGCCGCACTCGCTGCAAAAGCTGGCGCACTAATGGGACAACGCACAACCTTGTTTATGGGAGAGACACTTCGAGGTGTGTTACTTACAGCTTATGCATTCTGGCAACTGGGACAGATTGCAATGTATGCAGCATATGCCGCTGCAGTTGGCGGAGTGCTCATGTTGATCCTAGCAATCATGGGCTTTGCGCACATTCGTCGCGTAGAAGCTGACGCGACGATATAAAGCCCTCACTCTCCAAGAGGGAAAGGCCCCTAGGGAATTAAATCTCTAGGGGCCTTTACAATTAAAACTACTTTACTTTTTATCTTTCAATACTTCCTTTAATGAATTCTTCCACCTTATTGAAGGCTTGTTCATCGGTGTATTGGATTGGTGGTGATTTCATAAAGTAGCTAGATGGTGAAAGTAGTGGTCCACCAATCTTGCGATCTAATGCAATCTTTGCGCAACGAAGTGCATCAATGATTACACCTGCAGAGTTTGGTGAATCCCAAACCTCTAGCTTGTATTCAAGATTTAGCGGCACATCGCCAAAGGCACGACCCTCAAGGCGCACATAGGCCCATTTGCGGTCATCAAGCCAAGGAATGTAATCAGAAGGTCCGATGTGAACATTCTTCTTGCCAAGATCATAATCAAGTTGTGAAGTAACTGATTGAGTCTTTGAAATCTTCTTGGACTCTAATCGATCGCGCTCAAGCATGTTCTTAAAGTCCATATTTCCACCAACATTTAATTGGTAGGTGCGATCTAAATGCACGCCACGATCTTGGAAAAGCTTTGCCATGATGCGGTGAGTAATAGTTGCGCCAACCTGAGATTTAATGTCATCGCCAACAATTGGAATTCCAGCCTTAGTGAATTTATCTGCCCATTCTGGATCTGAGGCGAT
>CAITID010000048.1 GCA_903892335.1 uncultured Actinomycetes bacterium | reverse complement strand
GCTGAGTTCATAGCAACTGCCCTCCTTGCCTTAGCCGTTGTTGGCTCTGGCTTTATGGCAAGTGATCTAACCCAAGATTTGGCATTAACACTTTTAATTAATGCTCTAGCAACTGCAGTCGGTCTGGCTGTTGCCATTAAATTAGCCGCTGGTATTAGTGGTGCTCACCTAAATCCAGTTGTTACCTTGGTGATGATCTTTCAAAAGCGAATTACGCAAGTACAAGGTCTGCTCTATTTAATTGCACAATTTGCAGGTGCCATAAGTGGTGTGTTAATCGCCAATTACATATTTGGTGAGAATCTAATTCAAAGTGCTACCCAAATTAGATCTGGTTCAAATTTGTTTATCGCTGAGATCATTGCAACCGCTGGCTTACTATGGATAATTTTGGCTAATCTTAAAAACTCATCTGCAATCGCAAGCTATGTTCCACTTTGGATATTTGGCGCAATCCTCTTTACCTCATCCACCTCATTTGCAAACCCAGCAATTACTATTTCGCGCAGCTTTACTGATTCATTTACCGGCATTGCACTTGAATCAACTCCAGCCTTTATTCTGGCCCAAGTAATTGGCGCAGCCTTAGGCGTTGGCCTGGCTAAGGGGTTTAAGAGTGAGTAAGCCATCAGTTTTATTTGTTTGCGTCCATAACGCCGGTAGATCACAAATGGCGGCAGCTTGGCTTACGAAATTAGCAGGTGAAAAAGTTGAGGTTAGATCAGCTGGATCGGCGCCAGCAGATTCTATAAATCCAGCAGTAGTAGAAGCGATGTTAGAAGTTGGCATTGATATTTCGCATGAGATGCCAAAGGTATTGACCACCTCAGCAGTTGAGCAATCAGATGTTGTGATAACTATGGGTTGCGGTGATGCTTGTCCGTTTTTTCCAGGCAAGAGATACCTTGATTGGCCGCTAACGGATCCAGCAGGACAAGGTGTGGCAGCAATTAGGCCCATCCGTGATGAAATAAAGGCTTTAGTAGAGGATTTAATTTCTACACTCTAAAGTTGGCTGCGTGAACTTATCAATTAAGAAATATGGCAGTGGTGAGCCATTAATTTTAATTCACGGCATGGGTTCAGCCGCTACAGCTTGGAAACCATTAATTCCATCATTAGCCAAAAATTTTGAAGTCTTTACCGTTGATCTTCCTGGTCATGGCAAATCTGCCTTAGACCTGAGCATTGCAATGGATCCAAAATCACTTTCAGATTTAGTTTTAGCTAATTTAATTGATCAAGGTATTGAAAAATTTCACTTAGTTGGAAACTCATTGGGTGGTTGGGTATCACTTGAAATCGCCGCAGCGCATCCAGAAAAAGTTTTATCACTCACGGGCTTAGCACCAGCTGGGTTATGGATGGCCCCATTCACATCAAGATATCCAGGTGAATTAGCGGTGAGATTAATGGCCAAAGGATTAAACAAGGCAGCGCCAAAAACTTTAAATTACATGTGGGCAAAGAAGATTGGTTTTGAAAGCGTCTCACCAAGATGGCAAGAGTTAAGTTATGAGATTTGCTTAGATGCTGTGCAAGCTATGGCTGATTCTGAAGGATACTTTCCCGCCTGGGATGGAATGTTAAAAAAACGCTTTGATAAACCAATCTCTAGTGATGTTCCAATTACAATAATTTTCGGCGATAGTGATCACACTTTGCCTGCTAAAACCTGTCAAGAGCGCTCCCTTGCTCCCGCTCATGCCAAATGGATTATTCTGCCGCAAACTGGCCATGCTCCTATGTGGGATAGCACCGATGAAGTACTAGCTGAAATTTTAGAAACTACAAAGGTTACTAATTGATTACCGTCATCTATTTTTGGCGGATTAAAAGAATTTTCTTGCCAGTTGCAGTTTTATTCATGGCAATACATAGGCCACTTGTTAAACATTTTCCAACAGTAGAGTTTGTGAAGTTACTAGGCACTGGAAAAGGTAAAAGCTTCACACCCACCGATGCTGATGCAACACGTTGGGGCCTGCTTGTAACAATTGCGCCAGAGAATTTAGAATCATTTGATAACTCACTTGCGATTAAGCAGTGGCGGATGAT
>CAITID010000047.1 GCA_903892335.1 uncultured Actinomycetes bacterium | reverse complement strand
TTCATCACCACCTAATCTGGCAATCAACGCAGTAGGTGGCAGCGCCCGCGAAAATCTAATTGCTACCTGTTTTAGTAATTGATCACCAGTTTCATGGCCTAAAGAATCATTAATCGCTTTAAAACCATCTAGATCTAAAAGGAATATGTAACCGGAGGTTAAATTCTCTAAATGAGTTAAGAAATTTCGACGATTTGATAAACCGGTTAATTCATCCGTTCGCGCTAGTACCCGCTCAGTACCTGCAGAGTTTGCTTCTTGAAGTGCAAAACTCATTCGGATAAAAGCCAGTGCGATGGTAAAAAAACCAGGAATTAAAATAAAGGTTGGAAAGTATCCGGGATTAAATGCGGCAATACCGAGTAAGGAGCCACTTGCAACGAGTGCAACAGTTGCAGCATAGGAAGAAATCTTTTCAGAAAATTTCGCATCCCCGCCCGAGTAGGACAATGAAAAGGAGATGAGCAGTAAACCTAGGATCCAGCCATCATCGGAGATTGAACCAAAGCTATACCTCGCTGAAATTGATAACCAAATAAAGAGTAGATCAGAAAGTGAAAAGGCTAATAACCCAGCACATAGTAGAAAAGATCGTTTGCTAATTGGATTTAATAAGAAATAAACCAAAGCCATTGCCAGAATTACGATATCGCCGACTGGATATAAAATTGATAAAAATACGGTAAATGCAGAACCGGCAAAGGTCAACATCGCCGGCTTTAACAAAAATGCGGTTAAGACACTGGTGAAGCCAACCGCCACAATTACCGTATCTAACAACTCTAACGCGCCAATCTTTACTCGTTGAGTGAAGGTTCTAATTACCCCAAAGAGAATTAACGGATAGAAGACTGCGTAACAAACTTCAGAAATGGCATCTGGAACTTGGGTTTGAAAAAAGGAGTTCCAAGTAGAAAAAATTGAACCAAAACTCCAGATCAACTGTGCGTATCCAATTGCCATGGCTGCCTTTCGGTCAGTCACCAAGGGGGCTGTTAATGCAGTGACCGCCGCGAGTACTCCAACTAGATTAAACAGGATCAGATCGATCAAAACACTGGGTTGGCTGAGAGTTGCCCGAAGAATTAGGTGAAGCAGCAATAAGAGAATTGCAATTGGTTTTAGAATCAGCTGGCCTCGCACAAATATATTTTAAGAGTTATCCTTTGCGCTGACTAGAAATTAGTAGAACTTATGGAAAGGTAGTAATGGCAGCACTTAATCGTCGAAATTTTGTATGTGGTATTGCTGCAATTGCTGCATTGGGATTGACAAAAGGCAAAGCAGTAGCGGCAACTGGTGTAACAACTGTGAAAGGCAAAACTGTGATTGATCTTGCAGTAAATAAAGCATTAAACAAAGTTGGCGGAGTTCTTGAATTATCAATTGCTAAGTATGGAAAAATTGCAGTTGTTAGAACTTCTACCGGCGTTACTGGTTACTCAGTTATAAATTTACAATGCCCACATCAAGGTGCGATTGTGAAGAAAAGTTCTGCTGGTTGGAGTTGCCCGCCACCACGCGGTCATGGTGCCGAGTTTGCTTTAAATGGTGCAGTAAAAGTCGGACCCGCAACAGATGGCTTGCGAAGTATTAAATTCACGGCAACAAAAAAGGCTGTAACAATCGCATAAGTTGCGATCATCACAGCCTTAGCTGTTTGTTGATTAGTATCTAGGATTACATTTATCCTTGACAAGATCTCTAGTAATTGAAACCAATGCAACTGCGCTCTTTAGCTCAGTTAAGACTGGATCTAAGGTATCGATCACACTTTGGATTGGACCTTGGTTAGCCTCTAAAGCTGCTCGCTTTGTTGTTAAATCAGCAGCCAAAGTATTTAGCTTTAGCTTCGTTGCCGGAACTGTAGATTTAACCGATGCTGCAGTTACAGCAGCGATTTGTTTTGTAGCAGTTGCCAATACAACTGAAGGAGTTGGCATTTGACCAATCTTTGAGTTGGCATTGGTTGGCTGGCTAACTATCCAAAACTTAGTTTTCCCAATATTGGCAGTGGTTGGTGCTTTATTCACACTTGTTTTTGTTGCTTGATAATAAGTTGAGCCGTAATAAACAATATTGCCTTTAGCGTATGTAATTAATGCATTCCACTTAATTAAGTCTTTTAGTGTTGTGCCAACTGGCTCGATTTGTTGAAAGCGGTTAGCTTCAGATGCACGAAGCACAGTTTGTGCCTCTTTAATTCCTGCTTGATAGTCAGTATTTAACTCAATACAACCATCCCAGACATAAGTTAATTTGGTTGGGCTAAAAAATGGGTTCTTAGCACACACATAAGTGTTATTTCCAATTTTTACAATCTGTCCAGCCTTTGTACATGCACCACCTGCTGTAGCCGCAGTTGCTGGAGTTGCTAGACCAATTACCAAAAAGCTAGCCATTACAGCTGCTGAAATTCTCTTATTCACAAATTACTCCTTTAGTTATCTAACTTAGGTATGGGGTAAGTCTACTTTAAGAGTGTGCTTTAGTTGGTGGATATGTTGCGCTTGTACCGTGAATTTGATGTGAAGTTAAAGGGTTTAGCGTTGTTTCCTGCGAACATTCATTCCGATTCGCCGCACCATCGGGCGGGGACCAAATCGAGAGATACCGCTAAGTATTAAGTACTGCCAGCCTGGAATTGAGATCACTTTACCGGCATTAACATCACGCCAAGATTTACTTACAACTTTTTCAGTACTCAGCCACATAAAATTCGGTAATCCATTCATTTTCATACCACCGCGTTGGTGAAATTCAGTCCTAGTAAATCCTGGACAGAGCGCAGAGATTTTCACTTTAGTAGAACGAAGTTCAATGTGTAGTGATTCAGTTAAAACTGTTAAGTAAGACTTTGCTGCGCTGTAACTACCGCCTGCTATCCAACTGGCCACACTGCTGACATTTACAATAATTCCGCTGTTTCGCTGCTTCATAATCGGTAGAACCGCGTGGGTCAATCGCATAGGAGCAGTAACTAAAACGTCTAATAACCCCTGTTCATCAGATAAGTTACTTATAAGAAAACTCTTATTTATTCCAAAGCCGGCATTGTTAATTAAAACCTCAATTGGCTTCTTTGTATCACTCAGCCGTTTTCTTACCTTTTCCAGTTGAACCGGCTTAGTTAGATCGGCTGGAAGTACTTCAACTTTGACACCAAATTCTTTACTTAAACTCTTTGCCGTTGAACCTAATCGCTTTTTATCACGAGCGACTAAAATTAAATCAAAACCTTCTTTAGCCAGCAACCGCGCGTATTGGGCACCAATTCCAGCAGTAGCTCCGGTAACTAATGCAATTGCCATTACTTGATAATTCCCGCCGTATCTTCATCGCGGATGTGCCAAGTAGTTCCATACTCTTCTAGTAACTCTAAAAATGGTTTTGCATCAAACCACTCTGGACCATTAACACCTAATGGTTGCCATATACCTTTATGAATTAACTCCATTGCTATCACTGGATTAATTGCAGTCTGCCAAACAACTGCTTGATCGCCATACTCTTTCATCGACCATGCGTTATCAATAACGTTGTAGATGTAAACCGCTTTTGGATTACCTTCTTTATCTAAACCTTTCATTAAAGCTCCAGCACATGTCTTACCTTTCATCCGTCCACCAAGTGTGGCTGGATCAGGCAGGGAGGCAGCGAGCAAATCTCGTGGTGAAACACTTACACCTTGCACATCAACTGTTTCTTTTCGATCCATACCTAACATGTTGATGGTCTTTAAAATACTGATGAACTCAGCACCTAAGCCGTATTTAAAGTTTACTTTTTTGGCATCAATTTTTTGGGGAATTAATGCAACCTCTTCGTGCTCTACATTTACACACTCAACTGGGCCAATTCCTTCTGGGAAATCAAATATCTCAAGCTCGCTAAATGGTGTTGTTGTGTACCAACCACGACCATCCTCCCAAACAAGTGGTGGATTTAAGCACTCTTCAATAGTTGTCCAAATTGAAAATGATGGTGCAAAATCAAAACCCTCTACGCGCAGGTTGGAACCATCCAAAATTGTGCAGGAATCAATTCGGCTAAACATGTAATCACTTGCGTACTTTGCAAAGAGATCACTCATACCAGGCTCTACACCCATACCAATTAACGCATAAATCTTTCGCTCATCCCAGTTGTAGTCGCGAGCAAACTGCTCATCGCCTAACTTCACACCAGTTTCGGTATATGGATAATGAGGGTGCTTACGAGATAAGGACATCGCCATATCAATGTAATTAGTATTTTCAATCTCACAAGCTAAAAAGATTGGCATCACAAATCTTGGGTCAACTGCATTGATCACAACATCTGGTTTAACTTTGCGGATTAGTTCACGCACATCCTCTAATTCAGCAGCATTAACCATCGCAGCAGAAAAACGTGGATCCTTAACGCGAGCTACGGCATCTTCAGCACGGGACAAGGTGCGGTCGGCAATGACCATTGATTCTATAAATGTACGACGGGCTGCGATATTAACAATCGCTCTTCCAACACCACCGGCACCTATTACGAGGGCCTTCATATTTTAAATCACTCCAAACAATTTTTTGTAAGTCTACTAGAGTCAGAAATTAAAGCCAAATTCACGCATAAAACTAAAGATAGTTAACAGTTTTAATCACTTCTTATTATTATTAAACCAATAAATTTCAAAGCAATCTTTATTTGTCCCCGTAGCTCAGTGGATAGAGCAACCGCCTCCTAAGCGGTAGGTCGCAGGTTCAACTCCCGCCGGGGACACCAAATGCTAAATTTGTTAGGAAAAAATTATTGTTCTATTAGCAACTTGAAAGATTCTATCTTCAGCAAAAAGTTTAACCGCTTTAGATAACACTCTTCGCTCAATATCTCGACCAATAGCAATTAACTCATCAGGAGAGGCTGCATGAGTAACATGGGAAACATCTTGCTCAATGATTGGTCCTTCATCTAATTCAGCGGTAACAAAGTGCGCTGTAGCGCCAATTATTTTTACTCCTCGCTCGAATGCTTGGTGATATGGCTTTGCACCCTTAAACCCTGGCAAAAAGGAGTGGTGAATGTTTATTATCTTTCCACTCATCTGACCACACAGCGCAGGTGAGAGGATCTGCATGAAGCGAGCAAGGATCAAAAATTCACTGTTTGTGCTTTTTATAACTTCAGCTATTTTCTTCTCATCCTTATTATCAATCTTCTGAAATTTAATGCCATGAGCCTGAACTAAATCTGCTAAATCATCGTGATTTGATAGCACCATCGTAACCTCAATCGGTAACTCACCAATCTCTTTCAAATAAAGTAGATCGCGTAAGCAATGACTCTCCTTTGAGACCAAGATTAGAGCACGCTTAAACTTAGAACTCTCTCGCAGATTAATTGATGGCTTAAATTTTGCTCCATAATTGTCAATTATTTTTCGCGAGCTCTCGATATCTAATACAGTTTCAAACTTTGTTCGCATTACAAATTCATTGGTTATTGGATCGGTAAATTGCTGATTCTCAATTATGTTTCCAGAACACTCTAAAATTGCTGAAGTGATTGCATTTACAATTCCTGGCTTATCTTGACATTGCAGGGTAAGAATTAGTTCCATGTGTAATTCTATGAAGGATTAGTGCGAAATTGTAAATCGCTTCATAGATTTAGGTGCCCACCAGTTACGTTCACCGAATAAGCGCATTAATGCTGGGACTAATAAGCCACGTACTAGCGAGGCATCTAGCAAAATAGCGAAGGCAACACCAAAGCCCAACATCTTTATCGAGGTGACACCACTGATCATAAATGAAGCGAAGACGATCGCTAGTAATCCAGCTGCGGCAGTAATGATTCGCGCGGATCGTTGTAAGCCAACTGCAACTGATTCAATATTACTTTTGCCGCCATCATGCTCTTCTTTAATGCGTGAAAGTAAAAAGAGTTCATAATCCATTGATAAACCAAAGGTAACTACTGCAACTAAAATAATTGAGCCAGTATCTAGTGCTCCAGTAACTGTAAAATCTCCAACTAACCACTTTAAATTACCATCAATGAATATCCAGGTGATGGCGCCTAGCGTCGCGGCAAGTGAGAGAATATTTAAAAGCACAGCTTTTATTGGCAAAATTATTGATCCAGTAAAAACAAATAACAAAACAATTACACCAATGCCAATCCAGAGCAGCGCCCATGGAAGTGTGCGGGCTGTACCGATTTGAGTATCGGCATAATCTGCAGCAACGCCACCAATTAATGTTCCTTCAGGTGCACGAATGGATCTAACCTCTTTAATTAATTGCTCAGCCTCTGGTGTACGTGGACCCATTGAATGAATCGCAGTTACTCGAACATCATCACCTGCTACTTGGGAATTTCCAATTCGAACAATTCCAGGCACCTTTGAGATCTCATTTGTGTACTGATTAATTTGCGTGCCCATAAATGCACCTTTTGGAATAATGATTTCAATTGGATTTCCTTCTTGACCTGGAAATCTTTCTAAGATTACTCGAGCAGCAGTTGCTGCTGAATTACTTGCTGGCAATACCCGACTATCTACTTGCGAAAAGACAATATCTTTAATTGGCGCAGCTAAGACTGTCAAAATAACTAAGGAAAGAACAACAACTGAAACTGGCTTGCGCATCACAAATCTTGCAACATCGGCCCACTTGCCATCCTCTTTTGTAACCTGCACACTTTTTCGAATCAAACCTTTGTCAATGCGCTTGCCCAAAATTGCAAGTAATGCAGGAAGTGCAATTAATGCACCCAGTACTGCCATAACAACCACAGTTACACCGGCATAACCAAAAGATTTTAAGAACATTTGCGGGAACATAATTAGCGAGGCCAAGGTAAGCACAACAGTTAAGCCGGAGTAGAAAACGGTCTTGCCAGCTGTTTTTACAGTATTAACAATTGCATCCTCAATTGATTTGCCTGAGTGCATCTCTTCCCTGAATCTATTTACTATTAATAAGGAGTAATCAATTCCAAGCCCGAGACCAAGTCCGGTAATTAGATTGAGGGCAAAGACGCTAACTCCCGTGAATTGAGTTATTAAGAAGATTACAAAGAATGAGCCAAGAATCGCACTAACACCAACTAACAGCGGCATCGCGCTAGCGACTAATCCACCAAAGACAAAAACTAACAAAATAAAGGTTAATGGAATTGAGATTGATTCAGCCAACTTCAAATCATCTGAAATTTTAGAGTTGATTGCATGAGCAAAAACTCCGGTACCACTTGCATAAACCCGTAAATTTGAGAATTTGCCATCGTATTTCTCCTGAATTTCTTTACCTAATTGTTGGATGATTCCCCAATCAGATTCAGCGCTGTAGATAAACAAGAATCCAGCTTTGCCATCTTTGCTAAGTAGTGAAGGAGCACCGCCCGTAGACCAGTAAGACAAGGTGCTGCCTACATTTTTTTCAAGCTTTATTTGAGACTCTAATTGTGCAACCGTTGCATAGACTGCCGGATCTGCTGCGTTAGTAGGTGCTTCAACAACAAGTACTACAGAAGGATCTTCAACTTTAAATACATCGGTTAGGTACTCATAAGCTTTATATGAATCAGAGTTTGGATCGCTGTAGCCACCACTATCTAACTTGCCTAAGACACCAGTGCCAATTGCACCTGCCAAAATAATGCCAATTAAATAAACTGAGAAAATTGATTTCTTACGTCGAACTATGACATGACCAATTTTTTCAAACATCAATTATCCAATCAGATATTTAAACTCAACTTTGTAGAGTAGAATGCATATTCTAATGAGCAAAGATAAAGACTTAGATCAAATAAAGCCTTTGTTGGCGAAGATCACAAATGATGAAATTGACTTAGAAATTGATGAGAAACGTGATGAAGAAATCAAGGGCGATAGACCACCGCACCACGGTGGTTGATTAGCTATCTGATTTTGGTGTTGGAGCTTTCTCTACCTTGCTCTCACTTTTAGCCTTTGGTTCAGATTTCACCTTTGAGTCTGTTTTATAGAAACCACTGCCTTTAAAGACAACCCCGACATTGCTATAAATTTTACGCACTGCGCCCTTACATTCAGGGCAGGTATCAATTGCTGGATCAGAAAATGATTGCACAGCCTCAAATTGGTGATCGCACAGGTTGCACTGATACTCATAGGTGGGCATAGGACAGAATCTTAAAGTAGTGGCAAGATTAGGACTAATTGAAAGTGGTGATTGATGAAAAAAGCAGCGCTTATGCCCATCTCGATAATTTTTCTCACCTGCCTAAATACCTTCTTTATTACACCAGCGCATGCAACATCAATTATTAGTTCATCTCCAGTTGGCGGATCAGTTTTGAGTATGGCACCAACTGCTGTAACCATTACTGCAAATGCTGATTTAACTGATGGTGCGAATGAGTTAACCGTGCTTGATCCAACAGGAGTACGAGTAGATGATGGCTCAGTTCAAATGCAAGGGCCAACTTTAACTGTCGGCGTTAAACCATTAACCGTTACTGGTGTCTATACAGTTAATTACACAATAATGGCAATTGGTGAAAATTCACTTACTGGCAACATCACCTTTCTCTTTAATGCTCCAGCTGTAATTACAGAGCCAAGTCCCAATTCATCAGTTACCCCGAATTCCTCAACTGATGCAAACTCGATAAACAGAACCAGTGATTTATTGGTGATCGCACTACTTGTTTTTGCGATCTTTATTTTGATTTTGATGTCTCGCTATGCCAAACAAACATTTAAGAGCACTCCATCGCCAAGGGTTAAATCAGTCAAAAAATCAAGTAAGTCCAAAAGAATTTCAAAGTAATAATTCAATAAATGATTGAAACTTTAGCCAACCTAAGTAATGGCTTGATGCAATTATTTGCCTTAATTGCAATTGGCTTAGTTATCTCACTCGCCGCTTTAGCAGAAGATGCCAGAGGATCCATCGCAAGCATAAAATTAGCAAAGCGAAGCAAGAAATTATTTGGGCTATGGTTGTTTGCACTTTCAATATTCGTAGTTATTCAACTCTCTTATTTACTTGAACAACCAATCCAAGATTCGATCAACGCCAATGTAATTAGATCTTATTTAACCCAAACAGCGGTAGGTAAAAGTTACTTATTTCAGATTATCTGTATTTTACTAATCCTTCTAATTCCACTTAAAAAACTTTTAGCTGCTTACTTTGTTTCAGCACTTGGCATAATTGCAGTAATTGCTCCAGCATTTCAAAGTCACGGCAGCACCTCTGGCTATCACGGGCTTGCAATTGGCGCTCTAGTAATTCACATAATTGCACTTACCTTTTGGGTGGGTGGCTTATTTGGCCTTATGCAATTTGAAAAGGATCAACTTAAATTCGCACTACCTAGATTTAGCATCCTTGCCTTTTGGAGTGCGATAACAGTTGTAGCATCAGGAGCAGCTACTGCTTGGACTAGGTTGGATTCAATTGCTGCCTGGCAAAGTAAATACGGAGCAATAGTAATTCTTAAGATAATTTTGGCGGTTATTTTGGTTGGTTTTGGCGCATTACATCGCCGCCTCTTGATAAACAGTGATTTTCCTTCAAGTTACAGATTAGTAGTTGGTGAAATCTTAGTTATGTCCTTAACTGTTTTTATCGGCAGCTGGCTTTCAAATACGGCGCCACCTGTTCGAGAGGTAAAAGCCTCACAAGCCTTGTTGATAACAGGTTTAGAAATGCCAGCCGCACCAACCTTTACCAACATATTACTTGCCTATGATCCTGATGGGTTAATGATTGGAATATTAGTTTTTGCTGTTGCTTTGTATATCAGAGGTGTTATTGCCTTGGCGCGACGCGGCGACAAATGGCCAGTTGGTAGAACAGTGGCGTTTGCAATTGGAATCTCAGCCATTGATTTTGCAACGAGTGGTGGACTGGGTGTTTATTCTCGCTTTGCTTTCTCTAATCACATGTTGGCTCATATGGTCTTAGGAATGATTGCACCAATTGGCATAGTGCTGGGTGCACCAATTACTTTAGCGCTGCGTACCTTGCCAATTGGAAGAAGTAAAAATGAGCTGGGAATGCGCGGAACTTTAGTAAATCTACTTCATTCAAAATTAGGAAAAATCTATGCAAATCCGATCGTTGCCTTAGCTATTTTTGATGGTTCATTATTTGCCCTTTATTTCACTCCATTATTTGGAGATTTAATGTTGAGTCATAGCGGTCATTTATTTATGAATATACATTTTATAATCGCCGGCTATTTA
>CAITID010000046.1 GCA_903892335.1 uncultured Actinomycetes bacterium | reverse complement strand
GGCTTAATAACAGCTCTATCACCGCCTGGCTTTAGACTAGGCAAATGGCCGTGCATTCACCTCAGATCTATTTAGATCATGCTGCAACTACTCCAATGGTTCAGCCAGCAATTGATGCACTAACTGCCCAAATATTAAAAACAGGAAATGCCTCTAGCTTGCATAGCACTGGTCGCTCTGTTCGAAAAGAGTTAGAAGAGGCGCGTGAGAGTATTGCAAAAGCTGCAGGTTGCGCAGCAATTGATGTGATTTTTACCGGAACTGGAACTGAAGCAAATAATTTAGCGATTAAAGGTTTATTTTGGCTGGCGGCCAAAGCTGGAAAGAAAGTAATTATCACCTCAACCTTTGAGCATCATGCAGTTATGGATCCAATTAAATGGCTGCAAGATCATGAGGGCGCCACAGTAATTGAAATACCAGTTAGCAAAACTGGCTCACTAGATTTAACTACTCTACAAAAAGTAGTGGATCAACATCGCGCGCAGATAGCGTTTATCTCAATTATGCACTCCAACAATGAGATTGGAACTCTGCAGCCAATTGAGCAAGTTGTAAAGATTGCTGGTGATATTCCAGTACACACTGATGCAGTGCAAAGCTTTGGCAAGGTAGATTTTAATTTCAACCAACTTGGATTAACAGCAGCAACGATTAGCGCCCACAAGGTTGGCGGCCCACTTGGAGTTGCCGCTTTAATTCTTAAAAAGGGAGTTAACATCGAGCCGGTATTACATGGTGGCGGTCAAGAGCGAGATATCCGAAGTGGCACCTTTAATGCACCCGGAATTATTGCCTTTGCAGCGGCGGCAAGTAATGCAATTGCGCAAATGAATGATCGGGATACAAAGATCAGAAAGTTAAAGAGTTTGTTAATCACCAAAGTTTTAGCGGCTGTGCCTGATGCATGGGTTAATGGTCAATCAGAAAACTCGCTGCCAGGTGTTGTGAACATAACTTTTCCAGGAACTGATAGTGAGGGCTTGTTACTACTGCTAGATATGGAAGGTATTGCTTGTTCAACTGGTTCTGCATGCAGCGCAGGCGTTCACCGGCCAAGTCATGTGTTATTAGCAATTGGCTTAAGTGAAGATGAGACAACCTCATCCCTTAGATTCTCACTTGGAGATTCAAATACTGAAGCAGAGATCGAAAAGTTAGCTTTAGTTATTGCATCCGTTGTTGAAAAATCTAGATCTGCAGCAAATAAAAAGGTATTTAAGTGAGTGCTAAGTTAAAGGTAATTGCCGCTATGAGTGGTGGCGTTGATTCTGCAGTTGCTGCAGCACGGGCGGTTGAGGCCGGCCACGATGTAATTGGTGTGCACTTGGCACTATCTAGTAATCCACAAAAGTATCGATCTGGTGCACGGGGCTGTTGCACAGTTGAGGATTCACACGATGCTCGTCGGGCAGCTGATGTAATAGGAATACCTTTTTATATTTGGGATATGGCCGAGGAATTTCATGCTGGAGTAGTTGAAAACTTTTTATCTGAGTACCAGGCTGGGCGCACCCCAAATCCATGTCTGCGCTGTAATGAGAAGATTAAGTTTGAAGCAGTTCTTGTGCGTGCTAAGGCACTTGGCTTTGATGCAGTAGTAACTGGCCATTACGCAATTACTAAAGAGGTTGATGGCGTTAAGACGCTAAATCGCGCTGTTGATCCAGGTAAAGATCAATCATATGTACTTGCGGTTTTAACTCAGGAACAAATCAATGGCGCAATTTTTCCATTAGGTGACACAGTTAAGGATGATGTTCGAATAGAGGCACAGCGCCGAGGATTATTTGTTGCCAACAAACCAGATAGTCATGACATTTGTTTTGTGCCATCTGGTGATAATGCAGGTTGGTTGCGTGAGCGATTGGGCTCAGAAGTTGGACCAATTGTTGATCAAAGTGGAAAAGAGTTAGGTCAGCACAATGGTGCATACACCTACACAATCGGACAACGTCGCGGCCTTAATCTAACTGTGCCAACTCCAAAGGGTGAACCAAGATATGTATTAAGTATTGAGCCAAAGACAAATACTGTTGTTGTTGGCACTCATGAAGCACTTGCTGTGAATAAAATTGTTGGACAGCCACCAATATGGTGTGGCCCAACACCTGAAATAAATAAGGTTTATAAAGGTTTTGCCCAAGTTAGGGCACATGGTGAGCCACTACCAACGCAGTATCAATTTGATGGCACACATTTAATTGCAGAACTAGATCAACCAGTATTTGGACTTGCAACTGGTCAGGCGCTAGTTATCTATGACAATGATCGGGTGGTTGGTTCTGCCACAATTTCGGAGACATTTTGATGTCTGATTCATCAAATAAACAAATTCGCCACAAGATTCAAGAGCTATCGGAAGCAATTAAAGATCATCAGTTTCAATACTATGTAAATGACAAGCCAAGTATTACCGATGCCGCATTTGATAAATTGTGGCAAGAATTACTTGAACTAGAGAAAAAGCATCCACAATTTAAATTAGCTGATTCACCAACTTCTGATGTGGGTGGCGGTTTTGCCACAGATTTTGGGCAGTATGACCATATAGAAAAAATGATGTCACTAGACAACGTATTTGATGCCGATGAGCTAAACACTTGGTTTGATCGAATCGAGAAAAGCGGTGCTAAAAACAGTTGGCTCTGTGAAGTTAAAGTCGATGGCTTAGCCATTAATTTGCTTTATGAAAATGGGAAGTTAACCCGGGCACTTACTCGTGGCAATGGCACAACTGGTGAGGATGTAACTTTAAACATCAAAACCATCGACACAGTACCGATGCAATTATCTGGCAAAACAATCCCAGAACGTCTTGAAGTTCGTGGTGAAGTGTTTTTTCCGCTCAAAGCATTTGATGAGTTAAATGATTCACTTGAAGAGGCAGGCAAACAACGCTTTGCAAATCCAAGAAATGCAGCTGCTGGTTCCCTTCGTCAAAAAGATCCCAAGGTAACGGCTTCTAGGCCACTAGACCTGGTTGTGCATGGCATTGGCGCAGCCGATGGTATTTCCTTTGAACAACAAAGTAGCGCTTATGAATTGTTAAAGAGCTGGGGATTGCCAACTAGCAATAAGTTTAAAGTGGTTAATTCACGCAATGAGGTATTTGCCTTCATCGATCAGTATGAAAAACACCGCCATGATGTTGAGCATGAGATTGATGGTGTTGTAATTAAGGTAAATGAGATTGCGGTTCAAAATGAGTTGGGCTTCACCAGCAGAGCACCTAAATGGGCGATCGCCTTTAAGTATCCACCAGAAGAGGTGACCACTAAATTATTAGATATCAAAGTAAGTGTTGGTCGCACTGGTCGAGTTACACCTTTTGCATTTATGGAGCCGGTAAAAGTTGCGGGTTCAACTGTTACAAATGCCACCTTGCATAATCAGGAAGAGATAATTCGCAAAGGTATTTTGATTGGCGACACAGTTTTAATTAGAAAAGCAGGAGATGTAATCCCTGAGGTGTTAGGTCCAGTTATTGAAAAACGCACTGGCAAAGAAAAGGCGTTTGTGATGCCTACTGTTTGTCCAGATTGCAAAAGCAAGTTACGGGCAATTACGCAAGGCGATGTTGATATTCGCTGCCCAAATAATCAATCTTGCCCAGCGCAGTTAGTTGAACGGCTTTTTTATATTGGCTCACGCAGTGCATTAGATATCGATGTTCTAGGTTATGAGGCCGCAGCAGCTCTGCTAGCAGATGGTTTAGTAAAGGATGAGGGTGATCTATTTGCACT
>CAITID010000045.1 GCA_903892335.1 uncultured Actinomycetes bacterium | reverse complement strand
TTAAATTACAAATAAGTAGCAGCGATGGCCGCCAGGTTAGTACTAAAAATGTTGATCTAGATTTTATCTTTACCGACCTATTACACAGTGGCTTTGCTAATCTGCAAGCAGATTCAACTAGTGAGAGTTACTCAATTCGAATTAGCAAGAAGGATGAGGCACTAGTTGCAATTGGCAAGGTAAAGCTTGAGCGAGAGTTAAACCATGATCGAATAAAGCAAAGACTCTTGGCAGAGAGTAATCCAATCTTTAAAGCACTTGATATGAGCGATGTGCTTGGTCGTATTAAGCCCTCCAAAATGGATAAGTACAAACAGGTGGAGGAGTTTTTACGATTACTTGTGCCCACTATTGAGGGGCAGATTAAAGAACAGGATTTCCTATCAGTTGTTGACTTAGGTTGTGGTCATGCCTATTTAACCTTTGGTGTGCAGGAATACTTTAAAGATAAATATAAAACGGTTTCGATATTAGGTGTGGATGAGCGGCTAGATTCCAAAGAGCATAATGAAAAGGTATCGGCTAAGTTAAAGGTGGATGCTAAGTTTTTAGCAGCAAAAATTACCGATACACCAGCGCAAAAAGTAGATATTGCAATTGCACTTCATGCCTGCGATACCGCAACCGATGATGCAATTGCCTGGGCGGTCAATAATGAGGCAAAGGTAATTATGGTTGCGCCATGTTGCATGCATGAGCTGCAAACTCAGGTTAAAGAAGCGCCAGAGCCATGGGCAATGCTGACAAAGTATGGATTGGTTAAAGAGCGGCTAGTGGATCTAATGACAGATTCACTGCGGGCACAAATCTTAAAATTACTTGGTTATCGCGTAGATATTGTTGAGTTCATTGGCGGTGAACACACAGCGCGTAACATCATGATTCGCGCAGTTAAAACCGGAGCAGCAGTACAGGATTTAGATAAGCAGCGGTATGAAAAAATGATTAAGGATTGGCAGATAACGCCTTATCTTTCTAAGTTGTTATCAGCAAAATTAAAAGCCGCGGCGGATATAAGTAATACTTGATGAATTGCACTTGCCAATACCCTCACAGTTAAGTGGCTCAGCTCTTCCGATAAAAACACCGGCAATTAGGGCTATTGATATGCAGGTTAGGGCAGCGATTGTTTTCATGGGCCAAGATTGAATTAATTGGCATTTTCTAACGGGTACTAGCGCACTTGGTGTGGAAAAAGCACCGCTGTGGGTCAGGTAGGATTGCCCCAGCACAGATCGTAAAGAACTGTGACTTCACGCAATCTGTAGTTGGTAATACCAACTAATGAACCTGTTCGGTCTGATGAAAATCAGTCGGTTTAGATTGCTAGGGATTAATCAAATTGATTAATCAACAACCGAGTGCGATTAATTCCTTGCGAATTAATGGCGAAAAGGAGTCTGCCACCATGGCGGTAGTAACAATGCGAGAGCTGCTAGACAGCGGTGTTCACTTCGGACACCAAACACGTCGCTGGAACCCAAAGATGAAACGCTACATCTTCACTGAGCGCAACGGCATCTACATCATCGATATCCAACAATCACTAGCCCTAATTGATAGCGCTTATGAGTTCATTAAAAATGAGGTTGCTAAGGGCGGCCACGTTTTATTTGTTGGCACAAAGAAGCAAGCACATGAGCCAATCAAGCAACAATCAGCACGTGTGGCAATGCCATATGTAACTGAGCGCTGGTTAGGTGGAATGCTTACTAACTTCCCAACTGTTTACAAGCGCGTGCAACGCCTAAAAGAGTTGGAAGCATTAGAAACAGCTAATGATCAATTATTAACCAAGAAAGAGTTACTTGTTCTTCGTCGCGAGCGCGAGAAGCTAAATAAGAACCTTGACGGTATTCGCAACATGACCAAACTGCCTTCAGCAATTTGGGTAGTAGATACTAAGAAAGAGCACTTAGCGGTCGCAGAGGCAAAGAAGTTAGGAATTCCAGTAGTGGCAATTCTTGATACAAACTGTGATCCAGATGAGGTTGATTTTAAGATCCCTGGAAATGATGATGCTATCCGCTCAATCGCATTACTAACTCGAGTAATTACAGATGCAATTGCAGCTGGTCTAACCTTGCGTTCACAACAAGCAGCCAAGATTGCAGATGCAGCAGCAAAGGAGGCAGCTGATAAAGCCGCCGCCGCTGGTGATCAACCACTTGCTGATTGGGAGAAGGATTTAATTAAAGAACCAGCAGCAACTTCAACTGAGACTGCGGGTGCTTAATTGGCTTACTCAGCAGAGGATGTAAAACGGCTGCGTGAATTAACAGCAGCTGGCATGTTAGATTGCAAGAAAGCACTTGATGAAGCCGAAGGTGATTTTGATAAAGCAGTTGAGATCATCCGGGTTAAGGGCCAAAAGGGAGTAACAAAGCGTGAAGGTCGCGCAACCTCTAATGGTTTAGTTACTGCAAAAGCTGAAGCTGATTTTGGTGTAATGCTAGAACTTAACTGCGAAACAGATTTCGTAGCAAAGGGCGAGCGTTTCCAAGAGCTAGCAGATGAGTTGTTAAATCATTTAGTTGCAGTAAAGATTGCAGAGCTGCCAGCATTTCTAGCTTCAAAGCTAGCATCAGGTAAGAGTGTGCAAGAGCGAGTAGATGAGGGCAATGCAACACTTGGTGAGAAGATTGAAATCAAGCGCATCTCAGTTCTAACTGGCTCACCAGTTGCACTCTACTTACACAAGACTTCACCTGATCTACCAGCACAAGTTGGTGTTCTAGTTCAATTAAAGAACGCTGCCGCTGAAGCTGGTCGAGATATCGCCCAACACATCGCAGCCTTTGCGCCACAGTATGTAAGTCGTGATCAAGTACCTGCTGATCTAATTGATACTGAGCGCCGCCTTGCGGAGGAGACAGCGCGCAATGAAGGAAAGCCAGAGGCATCAATCTCAAAGATTGTTGAAGGTCGTGTAACTGGTTTTGTGAAAGAGGTTTCCCTCCTTGAGCAATCATTTGCAAAGGATGCAAAGAAAACTGTTCAACAAATTCTAGATGAGGCAAAGACTGCCGTGTCCGCCTTCAATAGATTCCGAGTAGGTCAGTAAACTCTCACCAATAGCAACAATAATTAGATAAGGAGCCCCCGATGCCACGTAAAGGTTATAAACGAGTGCTCCTTAAATTATCTGGTGAGGTATTTGGCGGAGAAAAAGGCATCGGTGTAGATCCTGATGTAGTTCATGATGTGGCAATGCAAATAGCTGATGTGGTTAGAACTGGCACTGAACTTGCGATCGTAGTTGGCGGCGGTAATTACTTCCGCGGCGCAGAGTTGCAACAGCGAGGTATGGATCGCGCTCGCGCAGATTACATGGGCATGTTAGGCACTGTTATGAACTGCTTAGCGCTACAAGATTTT
>CAITID010000044.1 GCA_903892335.1 uncultured Actinomycetes bacterium | reverse complement strand
AGTGAGGATATTCCAACTGGAAAGATCATCTCATCTGATCCGGCAGGTGGTGGCAAAATTACGCAAGCTGGCACTGTTAAATTAATTATTTCAAAGGGTAAAGAGCGAATCTTAATTCCGAATGTCATTGGGAAAACCCCAGATGTTGCAAGCCAAGAATTAGCAGCACTTGGCATAAAGATTGGTGATATCTCTGAAATATTTTCAGATCAGGCTGAAAAAGGGTTTGTGGCAAATCTAGATCCAAAGGTTGGTAGTGAGGTTAAACGCAACTCTTTAGTTAATATCTTTGTAAGTAAAGGTATGGAGCAAGTTGCACTCCTCTCCTACGTCGGAAAAGGCGGTGAGCAGGCGCTAAGTGAGTTAACAGAGGCTGGCTTTGATGTTGCACCTGCCTATAAATTTAGTGACACAATTTTACCTGGATTGGTAATTTCTCAAGCTCCAGAAAGCTCAGCAAGTATTAGTAAAGGAAGTAAGGTTGTTTTAAACATCTCAAAAGGTTCTGAATTTATCTTTGTGCCAAATGTAATTTCAAAGACCACTAATCAAGCAACATTAGATTTAGAAAATCAAGGATTAAAGGTTGTCGTGAAGGGCAAAGGTAGCAAAGTTGTAAGCATTTCCCCTAAACAAGGTACAAAAGTTAAAGCAGGATCAACGGTCACTATCTCACTCGGTTAATACAGTAGGCTTCCCAAATGTCTTCACCCCGTATTGGTGCACATGTTCCAACATCTGGTGGCATGGCCACAAGATCAATTGAATATGCATTAACTATTAAGGCCGAAGCAATTCAAGTATTTGCATCTAGTCCCCGAACTTGGGCCACCTCTGCGCCAAATCCGGCGATGGACGAGGCATTTAAAGCTAAGACGGCAGAACATGACATTGAGCCATATGTGCACGCATCTTTTTTAATTAACTTAGGTTCACCAACCACATCAACATATGAAAACTCATTAGCAGCAACTGCTTACTCACTTAAGCGTGGCCATGAAATTGGTGCAAAGGGTGTTGTCATACATACCGGCTCCGCAGTTGAGGAGTCACATATTGATCAAGCCTGGAAACAAATTCATGAAGGCATGATGCCGATTTTAAATAAGTTAACTGATGAAGATCCATGGCTACTACTTGAGCCAACTGCTGGTCAGGGTCAATCACTGGTAAAGAAATTAGATGATCTAACTAAGTACTTTGACGCACTTGAATGGCATCCTAAAGTTGGTGTTTGCCTGGATACCTGTCATGTTTTTGCCGCTGGTCATGACATTAAAAAAGTTGGCGGAATGACCCAAACGCTAGATTTATTGGTTAAGGTCGCCGGTCTTGAGCGAATTAAATTAATTCATGCCAATGACTCAATGGATATCTGTGGCAATTTAAAGGATCGTCATCAAAATATTGGCAAAGGTGAAATTGGCAGCAAACCATTTGCTGAACTTTTAGCCCATCCGGCCATAGCTAACGCTCCCCTGATTTTGGAGACACCAGGTGCTGAACCAGAACACGGCAGTGAAGTGGCATTGCTTAAAAAGTTTCGTGGTAAAAAATGATTCGTAGAAATCTTCTCTATTTTGGAATGCTTGCAACTGCTGCGGTTTGGGGCGGCTCCTTTGTATTGATGAAGGATGCCATCCAAGAACAGGATGTGTATTCATTTTTATCAAGTAGATTCTTAGTTGCATCTGCCTTGATGATCGCCTACCGACCAAATGTATTCAAAGGATTAAGCCCTAAATTTATCAAGCAGGGCGTATTAGCTGGTGTCTTACTTGGTGGTGGCTACATTTTTCAAACTTTAGGATTAGCAAAAACTACCGTTTCTAATACTGGCTTTATAACGGGGCTCTACCTTGTCTTCACACCACTTATCTCATTGATCATCTTAAAACGTAAGGTAATTAAGATTCAGTGGCTGGCAGTTGTAGTTGCAACCCTTGGACTGTTTTTAATCTCCTATAACGGTATCTCTATTGGGATCGGTGAGATTTTAGTTTTGATCTCAGCCTTGTTCTATGGCGCCCACTTTGTTGCACTTGGTGAGTGGAGTGATGGTAAAAATACTTACGCTCTTACTCTGATTCAGATTTTAACGGTAAGTGCGATCGCAAGTATTTGTGCGCTAATAAATGGCTATCAACTCCCACCATCCTCAAATGTTTGGCAGGCTGTTTTATTCACTGCATTCTTTGCTACCTTCCTGGCATTCATAGTTCAAACCAAAGCGCAATCAGTTATGAGCGCGACAGCTGCAAGTGTTTTACTGGCGATGGAAACACCCTTTGCACTATTTTTTGGATTAGTTTTTAATAGCGATCCGCTGACGATGCGAATAATCGCCGGTGGCACAATGGTTATGTTCGCAATGGGTGTAGTAATTTGGAGCGATAACAAGAAATCTGCCTAGGTGTGAGAACATTGCGCAATGATTGATCTTCGAAGCGATACCGTTACCAAGCCAAGTGAGCCGATGCGTGCTGCTATGGCGTCGGCCCCAGTTGGTGATGATGTTTACGGAGAAGATCCAACAATTAACTCACTTGAAGAACGAGTAAGTTCACTCTTCGGTAAAGAGGCAGGATTATTTTCACCCAGTGGTTCCCTGGCAAATCAATTAGGAATTCGAATGTTAGTAAATCCTGGTGAGGAACTTTTAACTGAAACTAACTCTCATATTGTCAGGGCCGAGTTAGGCGCTGGTGCAACCTTTAGTGGAATTACCACTCGCACCTGGCTCGCACCACTTGGCTTACTTAAAGCATCTCAACCACTTGAGATTGCAAAACCAGACTCTGGTCCCTACTTGGTATCAACGGTTGCAATCGCTGTTGAAAATACCCATAACTTTGGTGGTGGCACAGTCCAACCAATTAGTGAGATTAAAGCGCTCTATGAAGGCGCTAGCAAAATGGGTATCGCTTTGCATTTAGATGGTGCTCGTATTTGGAACGCTCATATCGCATCCGGTGTTGCACTAGCTGAGTATGGGAAGTACTTTGAAACTATCAGTGTATGCCTCTCTAAAGGATTAGGTGCCCCAGTTGGATCACTTCTTCTATCTTCAAAAGAGTTAATTGCCAGAGCTCGCCCGTGGCGCAAACGTTACGGCGCCGGTATGCGACAAGCTGGAATCCTTGCCGCCGCTGGACACTATGCATTAGATAATAATCTTCAGCGACTATCGCAAGATCATAAAATGGCTAAATCTATTGCGACTGCAGTTGCAGCTGTTGCGCCCAGCGTGATTGATCCAAAGACCGTTGATACAAACATTGTTGGATTGGATTTAACTGGATTAAAGATCTCAGCTGGTGATTTAGCTAAGCAATTAAAAGAGGCTGGCGTGCTGGCATCAGCTCTTGGCCCAACTTATTTAAGGCTTGTAACCCACATGGATATTAGCGAATCAGATATTTCTAAAGTAAATGAGATTTTGCCGCAGTTATTACAGCGCGCCCTCGTGGCTTAGTAGCCACTCCTTAATCTTCACGCCATAACCATAATTACCTAAGGCGCCACCACTTTTTACAATCCGATGGCACGGCACTATTGGTGCGATTAAGTTATTGCCACACGCTGTTCCGGCCGCTCTTACCGCATCTGGTGAGCCTGCATGTTTTGCTAATTCTGCATAACTCCAGGTTTTACCAGCTGTAATTTTGCGCATCGCTTTCCAGGCATTTTGTGAAAACTTTGCACCTGGCTGGCGAACAGTTATTCCATTTAATGCCTTCAAATCCCCATTAAAGTAATCATCAATTAGATCAGAAATAATTGGGATAGATTTGATTTGTTTTAGCTCTTTCTTTTGATCAAGATCATCTAGGCGATCGATTAAGTAGTTAAAGCTCTTAAAACCTGCAGCAAGTAATACCTGCTCATCTGCGATTAGATAAAGGTTGCCGACTGGGGTTTTTTGGGTGGTGGCCTGCAACATGCTGGTAACTCTAAACCTGAATCTAACTAATTGGAATACTTACTTTTTATGATCTCGTAACATCTCTGCAACTAGGAAGGCAAGTTCAAGTGATTGGGTGTGGTTTAACCGAGGATCACATGCGCTCTCATATCTTGATGATAAATCCTCATGCGATATTGCCTCACCACCACCAACACACTCGGTAACATCATCACCAGTTAGTTCGATGTGAATGCCGCCAGGATGGGTTCCTAATTTCTTATGTACCTCGAAGAAGCCTCTGACCTCATCTAGGACATCATCAAATTTACGGGTTTTATAGCCACTTGGTGCTTCATAAGTATTGCCATGCATCGGATCGCAAACCCATAGAACTATGGCACCTGATTTTTCTACCGTTTTAATTAACTCAGGTAATTTTTCGCGAATTAAGCCAGCACCCATTCGGGTAATAAAAGTTAAACGTCCTGGCTCATTATCTGGATTTAACTTAGCAATAATGGCAAGCACATCTTCGGGAGTAGATTTTGGCCCAAGCTTTACACCAATTGGATTATGAATCTTTTGCGCAAAATCCATATGGGCGCCATCTAGCTGGCGGGTTCGCTCGCCAATCCATAGGAAGTGCGCTGAAACATCATAAGGATTTTCTGTACGAGAATCGATTCTAGTTAAAGCTTTTTCATACTCCAGAATTAAAGCTTCATGACTTGAATAAAAATCTACCGCTTTAAATGATTCAGGATCAACACCGGCTGATTCCATAAATTTAATTGCGCGGCCAATCTCATTAGCCATCTCTTCATAACGGGCGCTAAATCTGGCATCTGCTGCAAATCCACGGTTCCATGTGTGAACCTGTCGAAGGTCAGCAAAACCACCTTTAGTAAATGCTCGTACTAAATTTAAGGTTGCAGATGAGGTGTTATATACCCGTACAAGGCGCTGTGGATTTGGAGTTCTAGATTTTTCGGTGAACTCTAAATCATTTACTGCATCTCCTCGGTAAGCCGGCAAAGTAACGCCATCTCGAGTTTCATTGTCATTACTACGTGGCTTAGCAAATTGCCCAGCCATACGACCTACTTTGATAACTGGAAGTGAAGAAAAGTATTGAAGAACTGCAGCCATTTGTAAGATCGTTTTAATTCTATTTCTAATTGAATCAGCAGTTGCGCCCACAAATGTTTCAGCGCAATCTCCACCTTGTAACCAAAAAGCATCGCCTCTGGCAGCTTGGGCAATCTTTGCCTTTAGATTGTCACACTCGCCAGCGAATACTAAAGGTGGGAAGGACTCAAGTTCAGCGATCGCCTCTTTAACAGCGGCTGCATCTGGCCAGGTTGGCTGTTGCGCAGCAACTAGGCCTGGTGTAAATATCGCATCACTTTTCATAGATAAATTCTAGATTGTCTTAATTAATCGCCGCCGGCAATTAATTATCAACCAAAGAAGATCTCCGCCTCTTTGTAGAGGGCCAAATCAACAGTCTTAAGTTTCTCTGTTGCTGAAGCAAGTGGGACTCGCTCAATTTTAGTTCCGTGTAATGCCACCATCTTGCCCCAGTCACCCTCGTGCGCTGCGGTTATGGCATGTAATCCAAATCTTGTTGCAAGCACTCGATCAAATGCAGTTGGAGTTCCACCACGTTGAATGTGTCCAAGTACAGAGGTGCGTGCCTCTTTGCCAGTTTTGCTTTCAATTTGTTGCGCTAGCCATTCACCAATTCCAGATAACTTCACATGACCAAATGCATCAAGGCTTTGATCCTTTGTTACTAGATCTCCCTCTTGCGGAATTGCACCCTCGGCAATAACAATAATTGGGGCGTAGCTTTGTTCAAATCTAGATTCAACCCATTTACAAACTTGATCAACTGAGAATTTAACTTCTGGAATTAAAATACATGAGGCACCGCCAGCTAAACCTGAGTGCAATGCAATCCATCCAGCATGGCGACCCATTACCTCCACAATCAATGCTCGATGATGTGACTCAGCTGTTGTGTGCAGGCGATCAATCGCCTCTACTGCAATGTTAACTGCTGTATCAAAACCAAATGTGTAATCGGTGTTATTCAAATCATTATCAATAGTTTTTGGAACTCCGATAACTTTTACGCCGAGAGAATCTAATTTGGTTGCAACACCTAATGTGTCTTCACCGCCGATTGCAATTAATGCATCAACGCCCATCTTTTCTAGATTTGCTTTGATCTTCTCAACGCCACCCTCGATTTTAAAAGGGTTCGTACGAGATGATCCAAGAATTGTGCCGCCCTTTGGCAGAATCCCACGAGTTGCTGGGATATCAAGAGGCATTGTTAAACCCTCTAGTGGTCCTCGCCAACCATCGCGGAAGCCAATAAATTCATATCCGTACTCTTTAACACCCTTGCGCACAACGGCGCGTATAACTGCATTTAATCCTGGACAATCTCCACCGCCAGTTAATACACCAAAACGCATTTACCGCTCCCAATCATTTCTATTGCACTTAAAGAAGTGTCCATCATTTAAAGTTGGTCAACTATGAGAGCCAAGTCTACTCTGCTTCCAGATCAGAAAATGCACAGTGGCGCTAGCGGGGTTTTTAATGAAAAACCCTAGGGTGGCTAAAGTTAAAAACGCAATTGCCCCAAAAAAATGTCTTAACTGTGGCCTTGATTTTGAATGGCGTAAGAAATGGCGAAAAGATTGGGAGCAGGTTAAGTACTGCTCTGAGAAATGCCGCAGATCATGAACCGGATAATTTATGTACCCCACGATCTATTAAATAAGAATTATGGTGCATTAAAACTTGCCGATAAGAAGAATGATTTAATTGTTTTAGTTGAGAGTGCGCAAACAGTTAATGGCAAGAAATGGCATAGCCAGCGTTTGCAATTTATTATTTCAAGTGCTCGCCACTTTGCCCAAGAGCTAACTGAGTCTGGCTATCAGGTTGTTTATCAAAAAAGTGCGACAACACTTGCGGGATTAATAGAGGTAGGCAAAGAGCATAAAATTGATAAGTTTTTAACCACCTACCCCACCAGCTTTCGCAGATTAGAAAGCTTTAAGGATTTTCCAATTACTTTTGTAGATAATGATTTCTTTTTAACTCCAATGGCCCAATTTACTGAATGGGCGAAAGCTCAAAAGAGTTTTAAGATGGAGAGTTTTTATCGCCAGCAACGTGTCAAACTAAATGTATTAATGGATGGTAAGAATCCACTTGGCGGTGAGTGGAATTATGACCATGAAAATCGCAACCCAGTGCCGAAGGGGTATAAATCCCACGAGCTCAGTGCGTTTACATTTGATGACATAGATAAGGAAGTTGCTAGTGAAGTTTCCAAACTAGACACATGGGGTAATTCTGAGAACAAATACTGGGCAACGACCCGTAAGCAAGCATTAAAAAGATTAGCCGAATTTATTAAGTACAACTTTGAGAAATTTGGTGCATACGAGGATGCGATGCCGATTAATAATTGGTCGGTAAATCACTCCGCCATTTCACCTTATCTAAACAATGGCTTACTTCATCCACTAGAGGTTGTAGATGCTGCGGTTAAAAAGTTTGAAGAAGGTGAGATACCTCTGGCCTCCTGTGAAGGATTTATCAGACAGATAATTGGTTGGCGTGAGTATGTAAATGGCATGTATTGGTTCTTAGGCGATGATTATCGAAATGAGAATGATTTAGCAGCTAATCGAAAACTTCTACCGCTCTTTGATGATCCAAGTAAAACCAAGATGAACTGCCTGTCCACAATTGTTGGTGAAATTCAGGAGAACGCATGGACCCATCACATCCCCCGCTTGATGGTTTTATCTAATTTAGCCAATTTAACTGGTGTGACACCATCTGAATTTTTAGATTGGATGCGTCGAGTATTTGTTGATGCAACTGATTGGGTAATGGTGCCAAATGTTATTGGTATGGGTTTGCACGCAGATGCTGGCATCATGATGACTAAGCCATATATCTCTGGTGGCTCATATATTTCAAAGATGGGTCAATACTGCAAAGGATGTGTTTATGATCCAAAGCTTCGAGTTGGTGAGAAGGCCTGCCCATTTACAACTTTGTATTGGAACTACCTTGATGAGCACCAGGATAAGTTCAACAAGAATCACCGAATGTTTCAGCAGTTAAATGGCTTAAAGCGGCTGAAGGATTTAGATGAGGTGCGAATACAGGCTAAGCAGTTCTTAAAACAATTAAGTGCTGGAGAGATTTAAGATAACCTGCACTCTGTGACCTTAAAGCCTGAAATTGTTGAGTACTTAGCCCAACGCGCAGCACTAAATTTACCGGCGCTTTGGGATGCACCAGTTGCCACCCATAGAGCTAATTCAAGGCATAGCATCGCACTAAAACAACCATTAACTGATGTTGCAAGTGTGGAACATAAAACGATTGCCGGCCCAACAAGTGATCTACCAATTCGAATCTACAGGCCAAATCAAAAAAAGGATTTGCCCGCACTTGTTTTCTATCATGGCGGAGGCTGGGTTTTAAATTTCTTGGATATGTATGAACCAGCGCTACGAAAAATAACTAACTTAACTGAAATCGTGATTATTGCGGTGCAGTATCAGAAAGCACCAGAGCACCCGTTTCCCACACCCTTTAATGATTCTTACTCCACCCTAGAGTGGGTTGTGCAAAATGCTGATCAATTAGGAATCGATAGAACCGCTATTGGTGTTGGTGGTGATAGCGCTGGTGGCAACCTCGCATCCGCGGTGGCTCTAAAGAATCGAGACACCAAGTTGATTGACCTTGCATTCCAATTACTAATTTACCCATGTAATGACATCAGCATGAATTATCCAAGTGCAATTGAATATGCAGATGGTTTTGGCTTAACTACCTCTTCTATGAAATGGTTTTGGGAGCAATACCTACCAAATAAGGCAGATCACACCAATGCTTACGCCATTCCAGCACTAGCCTCCACTCATTCAAAGCTGCCACCAAGTATTGTTCTGGCAGCGCAGTACGATCCACTAACGGATGATGCTAAAAATTACTACCAAAAATTATTAAGTGATGGGGTTATGGCAATTTATAAAGAGTATGCCGGTCAGATTCATGGACTGCTAAACCTTGGTGGCGTAAGCGCTGATGCAGATTTGTTGTATAAAGATATTGCTACCGAAATCAACGCAATTCTTGGTCGGTCAATTAATTGAGTAAACGTGGTTGGTCGCAATTTGCAATTATTGGTTTTATCTGGGGTATCCCATACCTATTCTTAAAAATTGCCGTTGAAGAGATCTCTCCTTCAGTAGTTGTCCTTGGCCGCGTGGCAATAGGTGCTGCAATTTTGTTGCCAATTGCGATTAAACGTAAGGTTCTTTTTATTCCACGCAAGTACTGGCCATTTGTTTTGTTGTATACAGTCACTGAGTTAATTGGGCCTTGGTACTTTATTACCGCTGCTGAGCAGAAAATTACATCTGGCTTAGCTGGTTTGCTAGTAGCAACTGTTCCAATCTGGGCAGCCATCCTTGCCTCAATATTTGGTGATAAAACTGTTTGGCATGCCGGTCGCCTCTTTGGATTAATTATTGGATTTATTGGCGTGGTTGCAGTTGTCGGAATTGAATCCTTAAGCGGCCGCCAAGATATTGTCGCAATTGGCATGGTAATTCTGGCTGCTATGGGTTATGCGTATGCAATTAATATGATTACTCGAAGAATTCCTGAGGTTCCAGGTCTTGGCCTAAACACTTGGGCAATGATCATTACCTCTGTTGTTTTCCTACCTTTTGCCATGAACTCTTGGCCAACACAAACACCATCAGCTGAGGCAATTGGTTCAGTCGTTGTACTTGGCGTGCTCTGCACAGCAGTTGCCTTTATTTTGTTCTTTAGATTAATTGCAGAAGTTGGCCCACCCCGTGCCTCACTTGTAACTTACTTAAATACAGCGGTAGCAGTTTTACTTGGTGTATTAATTCTTAATGAGCCATTTACTTTAGGAATTGCAGTTGGCCTGCCGTTAGTACTAGTTGGTTCCTACTTTGCTAGTCGGAAATCGAATCGGTAAATCCCAATCTAGCTAGCATCTTTGGATCCTTCTGCCACTCCTTTGAAACTTTTACATGAATTTGTAGAAACACCTGCATTCCAACTAAATTCTCAATAGATTTTCTGGCAAGTGTGCCGATAGCTTTTAATCTTGAGCCTTGTGGTCCAATGATGATTCCCTTTTGACTATCTCGCTCAACATGTAATGTCGCACTAACATCATAAATACTTCCACCAGCTCGCTCACCCATCTCTTCGATGGTAACCATTACCGAGTGCGGTAGCTCCTCATAAAGCTCCTCAATAGCTGCTTCGCGAATTAGATCCGCAAACATTAACTCCTCGGCCTGATCCGTTGTTATCTCATCTGGATAAAGTT
>CAITID010000043.1 GCA_903892335.1 uncultured Actinomycetes bacterium | reverse complement strand
ATTGCATAAATAATAAAAGATGGAAATAGAATTACGGCATACCAATATTGATTTTGGGCTTCAACAATTTCAGAGGTCGACATTGAGCCGGCGTAAATAAAGACTGCAACTAAAGAAAGCCCCATTGCAATCTCATAAGAAATTACTTGGGCTGATGAGCGCAATCCACCAAGTAATGGATATGTTGAACCAGATGACCAGCCAGCAAGGACAATGCCATAGACGCCGACCGATGCAATCGCAAGTACGTATAAAACTCCAACTGGTAGATCAGTTAACTGCAGGGCAGTTTTATAACCAAAAAATGAAACTTCTCCAGACATTGGAATTACTGCAAAGGCCATAAAGCAAGCGGTCACACTAATTATTGGTGCAATCACGAAGACAATTCGATCTGCTGCCTTTGGAATTAGATCCTCTTTTAATGCCAGCTTTATGCCATCAACTAAACCTTGTAATAGACCAAATTTACCAACTCGGTTAGGTCCAAGGCGCATCTGCATGCGAGCAACAATTCGGCGCTCTCCCCATACCGCCATAATTGTTAAGACAACACAGGCTGCAAAGATAATTAAACTTTTTAAGGCAATGATCCAACCGGGATCTTGGGCAATTAACTCTGCATTACTCATGCTTTGCCCACCTTCACAAGAGAGTTACCAACCGTACCAAGTACTTTGATTAATTGACTGTTTGCTGAGTTTCGTGGAAGCCAAATGCTTTGATCATCAATGTCACCAATTGTGCAAGGCAATGTGATCGCACCATATGAATTTGAAACTCGAATTAATTCACCAGATTTAACCGCCAACTTTTCAGCCCGCTGCTTTGAAATAACCGCAGCTGTGGCGCGCGCAGTACCAGCTAAATTATCTTCACCCTCTTGTAGTGAACCTTTATCTAACAAATTTCGCCAAGATGTAAGGATTACTTCATCACCAGATGCGCTAATTGGCGCAGCAGGTGAAAGTATTTTCATGCCGGCTGTTGCACCATCCCACTTTCCTAATGCTGTGATCTCTTTTCGAGCAGCCTTTACAGAAGGTAAATTAATTGGTGCACCCATCTCATCGGCCAACATAGAAAGAATTCGAAGATCGCTGCGATTTAATGACTCAACTGCTGCTTCGAACTCGCGCACTTTGCCTTGCCAATCCATAAATGAGCCGCTCTTCTCAAAGACTGCAGCAACTGGTAGAACAACTTGTGCAATATCGGTGATATCACTTTCGCGAATCTCAAGTGAGACAACAAACTTCTTTGATAGCGCCAGCTTGGCATCATTTGAAATATCAAATGGATCAACGCCGCCAACTAGAACCGCTTTTGTATCGGAGTTAATTACTTCATTAATTGATAATCCAGTTTCACTTGGAATTGATTTAACTCCCCAAGCAGCAGCTAGATCTACTCGCGCAGTTGCATCTGAGACCAACCGAGCACCAGGTAATAAGTTTGGTAGCGCTCCAGCAGAGAGTGCGCCGGCATCGCCAGCACGACGCGGGATATACCCAAGCTTTGCGCCAGATTTTTTAACTAATTCAATAGCCGCTGATAAGCCACCAACAGATTCTGCTAAACGCTCACCAACTAATACAACTGATTTGCTGGTTAAGCCATCAATTGAATTAATTGCCGCCGCTTCAGCGCCTGCAGTTGTTTTAATAACCTTTGCATTTAACTTCTCACTACCGCGAGAGGTATAGCTTGAAATGGTTGTTACTTTTAAGGCACGTTTGCGGAATTGCTTGTAAATGCGCAGATAAACGATTGGAGATTCATCTTCTGGTTCAAAAGCTAACAAGATTATTTGATCTGCTTTATCAATATCAGCATATGTAGCGGTGCTATTTAGATTAGCTAGGAAATCTAACTCCTCCGCTGAATTAACTCTGGATCTAAAATCAATATTATTTGTCTTTAAAGTTACTCTCGCAAATTTGCTGTAAGCGTAGGCATCTTCAACAGTTGCCCGGCCACCAAGGAGTACGCCAACTT
>CAITID010000042.1 GCA_903892335.1 uncultured Actinomycetes bacterium | reverse complement strand
CAAGTGCAAAAATCAAACCACCGCTTGGTCCACCAGTTTCATCTAATTTAATTTTGACAGTAATTGGAAATTTTTGTTGTGTTTCAATATTGATCCCAATAAAAGCTGAACCATCATCACGAGCAGATAATTTGATTTGAACTTGCAGCAGATTTTCAGAGGTGCCTCTTAAAACAGTTAGATTTAAGATATCACCCGGTTTTTTACTTTCTAGAAAATCAATTAACTGAGTTGCTGAAGTTAGCGAAATCGCTTCAACAGCGATTAATTGATCCTTAATTTTTAACTTATTGACGGCATCTGTTTTATCATTAATCGAGTTAACTAGTAATTTCGATTCACCTTTATATCCCAACAAAGTAAGCGCAGCAGCAGTGGCATTTACCTGGGATTGCTGCATATCTACAGCACCTTGCTTGGTTGATTCAGCAGTGCTTTCATCTTCTGGATAAATTTCAACTCTTGGTAAAACCGCTTGTTCACCCCTAGCCCAGCCATACAAAATATCAAAGCCGGTCATGTATGAATCAGGGTTAGTGACCATTACTGAAGTTACAGATAACTTTCCTTTACTTGGAAATACTTCTGCGCCACTAATTGAAATTGCACTAGTTAAAATATTTTGCGGGGTACCTGGAGATAGAAGTACATATGGAGTTGGCACAAAAAAAGCTAGCAGGATGAGGGCTACAAAAAGAAGTTTGCTAAATCTAGGTAACTTGGCTTTAACCGGGAAGTATTGTCGCAATTACTTCTCATCCTTCGCGCCATTTTGCTTATCCTTAAAGGTATTTTGAAACTTAGCGAACTTGCCCATAGAGCGATGAGTGTCCTTATCAAATTTAGATTGAAACTTAGAAACCCAGACCACATAAACAATTGAGCCGAAGACGGCAACCAGTGGAATTAGCCACCACACCAGGGCAGATAAAGCAGGGGCGGATGAGTTCACAAGCACAATCCTATTCAGGTGGGAAGAAATTTGTCGCCATTGTTGTTACACCCATTAAGTAGTATTTGTATCCGATGCTTTAAATTGAGGGTGTAGTTCTTGGAATAAGATCTCTCAAGAATCTGATTAGGAGTTTGAAATGAGTTTTGGCTTTTTACCAAATGAGGGGCTACCTGATTTTGAAGCCATGATGCGCCAATTCAAAGAGATGGGATTGGATCCGGCTGCGATTGAAGGCGCTATGCAAGGAGCAAAAACTTTTTTTGATTCTGCACAATCACTCTCAGCTAATTCAACTCAAACTTTAATTGCAGTAGATGCACTGCGAGATATCGCCCGAAAGGTGATTGCGGCAAAGGGTGAGCAACCGATTGGAACCACAGATCACAAGCGAGTATTAGATGCGTTATTAATTGCCGGCACCTGGCTAGATTCTGAAATTCTCTTCCCAAGCACTGACTCACATCTGCAGCCAGCTTGGTCAAAGCGAGATTGGTTGGACTCCTCTCTACTCTCCTGGCAACAAATGATTGAGCCGCTAGCCGTTGGTATGGCTGATGCGCTGGCAAATGTAATTAGTGGAACACAGGCTGGATTACCAGTGGAGCTCTCTGGCACCCAAAATCAAAGTGAAGAGCAGCAAAAAGCGATGAAGGAGATGCTCGCCCGGTTACTGCGCAGCTTCATGGGCACAATGATTGCAACCCAACTTGGTCAAAGTATTGGAGCTATCGCTAACAACAT
>CAITID010000041.1 GCA_903892335.1 uncultured Actinomycetes bacterium | reverse complement strand
TGTTGTGCTTTGCCGGTTTTTTCTGCGATCGCCTTGGCCGCAGCTACTGCGGTACCGATTGGGTCTTTATAAAGATCGCTCATGAGCCAAACTTATCCTAAGGGGTTGGCATTTTTTACATCTGGCCATGAGTAGCCAAGTGAAATAATCATCTTTCGCAGAAGTGGAAGTGATAAACCAACTATTCCACTTGGATCACCTTCAATACTTGTTATAAATGGTGCACTCAAACCGTCCAAAGAAAAACCACCAGCTAAATTAAGTGGCTCACCAGATTTAACATAATCTTCAATTTCATCATCACTCATCTGCGCAAATTGCACTCTCGCACTTGAGCGCTCAGTAATCTCAATTCCCTGCTTAAGATCGATTAAACAATGCCCGGTGTGTAGATAGCCATATTTGCCACTTAGTAATTTACATCTTGCAATGGCATTTTCTTTACTCTCTGGTTTGCCTAATGATTGCCCGTTATATTCAAATGTTGAGTCACAGCCAAGTATTAGTGAATTAGCGGGCGCCATCTCTTTGACAGTATGTGCTTTTAAAATTGCCAACGCAATGACCATTTCGCTGGGTTGCAGCGCGGTTATTTCTGGAGACTCTTCATCGACGCCACTTACTAATACTTGTGGTGAAATACCAGCACTCTGTAGTAACCGAAACCGGGACGGTGATGCTGAAGCGAGAATTAACCTTGTCATTATGCAGGTAACCTTATTACATGGCCTTCCCAGTTATCGGCGTAATTGCGCCAGAGATCGCAATTTCACACCTGCAGCAAGCCGGATCTCGATTAGGAATTGAAGTATTAGCCAGCAGCGAAAAATTATCAGCAGATGAGTTAATTAGCTTTGGTGAAAAATGTCAGTTAATTTGTGTCGAACCATCGATGATCTCCCTTGGCGCAATCAAAGTTGCAGAGCAAAATGGCATACAAATTTATCCAACAAGTAAGGTATTAGAGGCAATCGCGACCATTGAATTTTCAGCAAAGTCTGCCGAACAATTTGTAATTATTGCAGCGCGCAGTGCGCATGCCCAACACGCAATTTGGCCCATCTCATTACAAAGCAAGGAACTATTAATCTCACCCGCGCCAGGTGTGGGAGAGGAGCAAGGTGTAACAATTGCAGTTTCTGTCTTAAATTTACTAGCGGAGTTATCCCTTGTTGGCGGTGTTGAATTAATTGTTGATGCCAATGATTATCAAAAGCTACAAGCGATAAATTGGCTGATGCCCAGATCAGCTTTTGCTACTGAGATTAATTGCATTACTAATTACTTCGAACAGTATTTACGGGCAGTACTTGATCTACCACTAGGTAATACAAATTTCTCAGATAATCATGTGATTACTGGGTCTATCAAAACTGATCCAAATAGTGATGATTACCGGCCATACCTTCATCTGATGGCAAGAAATCCAAAGTTAAAATTTGATCAAAGACTAAAGTTAGTTGGCTTAGCTGGAGAGAACCTAGAGGAAATTCTTACTGAAATTATTCACGCCCAGCAGTACTACAGTGGTGAGATCGAGGATTAACCTCGTTTTTTGTACTCAATCGCCGGGCAATGATTCATTACCGTTAATAATCCAGCATCTTTAGCTCGCGCAATTGCGCCAGCATCAATGACATCTAGTTGTAGCCAAACTCCTTTAGCACCAATTTCAATCGCTTCATTAACAACTACGCCAGCTAATTCAGAGTTAACAAAAACATCAACCACATCAATTGGAATGGGTACATCACTTAACTTTGCATAACCAATTTGACCATGCACCTGCTCAGCCTTCGGATGTATTGGAATTACGGTATGGCCTTTATCAATTAATAACTTAGCTACGCCAAATGCTGCCCGATCTGGATTATTGCTTAAGCCAACTACTGCCCAGGTTTTTAAAGCAAGTAACTGATCTATTTGATCACTCATTTTTTCTCTAACTCCTCAGATACGCCCAGCGCGCGGAATTTCCAGCCAGCATTTCGCCAAGCTGTTCGGTCAAGGGCATTTCGGCCATCAATCATGATTGGGTTTTTAACTAGTGATTTCATTTTCGCTGGATCCAATTCACGGTAGATCTTCCACTCGGTTAGATGTAGA
>CAITID010000040.1 GCA_903892335.1 uncultured Actinomycetes bacterium | reverse complement strand
TGAGTTAATTCAAACCCATCCGATTTATATTATCCCCAATGATTTGAAGCAATAGTTAACTAATTTGCTATAAAGCGTAAGTGCTTAAAACTTTAAAATCACTCTCTCAATTAATCTATCCACCGTTTTGCTTAATTTGTAAAGAACCAGGAACAAATATCTGCCTACTATGTTCTAAACAATGGCAGCAACCAATTAAACGGCGGCGGATTGATAACATCCCATACTATTTTTCACAGTACTACGATGATAAAAATGCTCACTTAATTTTGGCGGCGAAAGAAAGTGGTAATTTAGAGGCAAGAAATTTGCTAGCCATTTCAATCCACCGAGCTTTGATACGCCTAGTAACTGATTTAAATATCAGCGGTGAAATTGGATTAGTTGGAATCCCATCTCGAGCAGAGATAACCCGCCATCGCGGTCGAAGGCACATTCAAGATTTAATTGAAAATGTCATTCAAATTCATGCAAACTCACAGATTAGCTCAAAGATTGCATTACAAAATCTTGATATTTTGCAAACCGTTAAAAAAATAAAGGACCAAACTGGTTTAGATAAGGGCTTGCGAATAACAAATATGTCAGGTGCTTATCTGGCAAATTACCCAGAATCTAATCTTAGGAAGCTGATAATTATTGATGACCTAATTACTTCCGGTGCATCAATTAAGGCCGGAATCACCGCCTTATCGATCATTAACCTGCGTCCGATCGCGGTAATTACCGCATGTGCAGTTAGCGCTCATCTGGAATAAGATAGGAGCAGGTCGGCAGTACTTAGGCCGCAGTGAAGAGTAGAAGAGGAAGAGCGTTGATTTTATTAGACAAGATCTTGCGTGCCGGTGAGGGTAGAGCGGTAAAAGAGTTATTCAAAATTGCAGCAAAGGTAAATCTCTTTGAATCAAAGATCTCGGCATTATCAGATGAACAATTACGCGCTCAAACAGATCTCTTTAAAGCAAGATTAAGTAATGGTGAATCCTTAGATGATTTATTACCAGAGGCTTTTGCAACTGTTCGCGAAGCCGCAAAACGAACTTTAGGACAACGCCATTACGATGTTCAATTAATGGGTGGTGCTGCACTTCACCGAGGAAATATTGCAGAGATGCGCACAGGTGAAGGTAAGACTCTTGTTTCAACCTTGCCCGCTTATTTAAATGCTTTAACTGGCAAAGGTGTTCATATTGTTACGGTAAATGATTACCTAGCTGAGCGAGATAGCGAATGGATGGGACGAGTTCACCGTTTCCTTGGTTTAAAAGTTGGCGTGATTCTCGCCAGCATGTCTCCTGCAGAGCGGCGCGATGCATACCACTGCGATATTACATATGGCACAAACAATGAGTTTGGCTTTGATTACTTGCGCGATAACATGGCATGGTCAATTCAAGATTGTGTGCAACGTGAACACAATTTTGCAATAGTTGACGAGGTTGACTCAATTTTAATTGATGAGGCCCGAACACCATTGATTATTAGCGGACCTGCCGATAAGGCAACTAAGTGGTATCTCGAGTTTGCAAATATCGTTAATAAATTAGATCGAAATCTTCATTATGAAGTTGATGAAAAGAAGCGCACTGTTGGTATTTTAGAAGAGGGCGTTACTCGGGTAGAAGAGTTCTTAGGAATTGAAAATCTATACGAATCAGCAAATACGCCAATGATTGGTTATTTAAATAACGCGATTCGCGCTAAAGAGTTGTTTAAGCGGGATAAGGATTATGTTGTAATGAGCGGTGAGCTATTAATTGTTGATGAGCACACCGGCCGAATGCTATCTGGGCGCAGATATAGCGAAGGTTTGCATCAAGCACTTGAAGCAAAAGAGCGAATTGAAATTCAGGATGAAAACCAGACCCTAGCCACCATCACATTGCAAAATTACTTCCGCTTATATGAAAAATTGGGTGGTATGACTGGAACTGCAATGACTGAGGCTTCAGAGTTCATGCAAATCTACAAACTAGGTGTAATTCCAATCCCAACTAATAAGAATATGCAACGCATAGATCAGCCAGATTTGATTTACAAATCTGAAAGCGGAAAATTCGTAGCAGTTGCCCAAGATATTCTCGAGCGCCATCGCAAAGGCCAACCAGTTTTGGTTGGAACAGTAAGTGTTGAAAAATCTGAAGAGCTATCTGCAATACTAAAACGCAATGGAGTTGCCCACGAAGTTTTAAATGCTAAACAGCATGAGCGCGAAGCGGCAATCATTGCGCGAGCTGGCGCAGTTGGCGCAGTTACTGTTGCAACAAATATGGCAGGCCGTGGAACTGACATCATGCTGGGTGGTAACCCAGAGTTCATGGCAGATTTTGAATTACAACAACAAGGTTTAAATCCAGCAGATAATCCAGAGCAGTATGAAGCGGCTTGGCCGGCTCAAATCGCAAAGCAAAAAGAAGCCGTTGCTAAAGAGCATGAAACAGTTGTTGCACTTGGTGGTTTATATGTTTTAGGAACAGAGCGCCATGAATCAAGACGAATTGATAATCAGTTACGTGGTCGTTCTGGTCGCCAAGGTGATCCTGGAGAATCTCGTTTTTATCTCTCGCTTCAAGATGAACTAATGCGCCGCTTTAACTCCGGTTTAGTTGAGCGCTTCTTATCTGCTGCTGGTATGCCAGAGGATGCACCACTTGAATCAAAGATCGTTTCAAATGCAATTAAATCTGCGCAAACACAGGTTGAAGCACTCAACTTTGAGATGCGTAAGAATGTTTTGAAGTATGACGATGTCATGAATAAACAGCGTGAAGTTATTTACACAGAGCGCCGTGAAGTACTCGAAGGTGCTGATATTAAAGAGTTAGTTAAATCATTTTTGGCAGAGACTATTGAGGCCTACGTAACCTCAGCCACCGCAACGGGCTTTGCCGAAGATTGGGATTTAAATACGCTGTGGGTCGCCTTGAAGGGTCTATTCCCGATTTCATTCTCGATTGATCAATTAGCAAGTGAGGTTGGCGGAATTAATGGCATGGATGAAGAGTTCTTGTTAACAAGAGTTCTAGAAGATGCTAATTCTGCTTATGAAAAACGCGAAGCTGATTTAACAACGCCAGTAATGCGCGAATTAGAAAGAAAGATTTTGCTCTCCGTCCTAGATCGCAAATGGCGCGAACACCTTTATGAAATGGACTATCTACAAGAGGGAATCGGCTTGCGTGCTATGGCCCAACGAGATCCATTAGTTGAGTATCAGCGAGAAGGCTTTGATCTTTTCTCAGCGATGATGGATGCCATAAAAGAAGAGCTAGTTGGATTTATCTTTAATGTAGAGGTTCAAGTTGAAGGCGATCAGGTAGGTGCTAAGGGATTAACGCCAGCGCCAACAAAAGCGCCACAACTTAAGTATTCAGCAGCAGAGATTGAAACAGTCGAGAGTGGTGGCACATCTCGAAATTCAGCATGTCCTTGTGGTTCTGGCAAAAAATACAAACGTTGTCATGGTGGAAAGTAATTTAAAGCAGAAATAACTCAGTACAAATCCACCGCTTATCAACACCTTCAAACCTTAAAATTAAAGATCTAACTCGGTCTTTAACTCGCAATGTAACTGTTCCTTCAATTACACCTTCAATTGG
>CAITID010000039.1 GCA_903892335.1 uncultured Actinomycetes bacterium | reverse complement strand
GCCGGAATTACTGAAATTGCATCCTTTGGAAATAAGTATGAAGCAGCAATTATGCAGATTAAAAAATGGTTTAAGGCAGGTTATCAAATAACTTTCTCCGCTCCTGGAGTTGGAACCCTAAATCGTTTTCACGAATTGTTGAATCAGGCTGATTTACCAAATGCGATTGATCCTGCCAAAAATTCAGTAATTGCATTAACTCAAAGCTCAATTGCTAATGGCTACATCAGCGAAGAGCACAAGATTGTCTTTTTAACTGAAAAAGATATCTCTGGTCAGCGCACCTCTGATAAAGATTTAGCACGAATGCCATCACGTCGTAAAAAATCAATCGATCCACTTCTGCTAATCGCCGGTGATTATGTGGTTCATGAACAGCATGGAGTTGGCCGATATGTTGAATTGATTAATCGAAGCACTAATGGGGTAACAAGAGAGTACTTAGTGCTCGAGTACGCCTCCTCCAAGCGTGGGCAACCAGCTGACAAATTATTTGTACCAACTGACACCCTTGAGCAAGTAACAAAGTATGTTGGTGGTGAAGCACCAGCTCTGCACCGAATTGGTGGCGCGGATTGGCAGAGCACAAAGCGAAAAGCTCGCAAAGCGATAAAGGAGATTGCCGCGCAGCTAATACGTTTGTATGCAGCCCGCATGAGCGCGCCTGGCTTTGCATTTTCTGCAGATACACCATGGCAGAAGGAGCTTGAAGAAAGTTTTGCCTTTGTGGAAACAATTGATCAACAATCAACAATTGATGAGGTTAAAAGGGATATGGAGTCACCTCATCCAATGGATCGCATCGTTTGCGGAGATGTTGGATATGGCAAAACAGAGATTGCAGTTCGGGCTGCATTCAAAGCGGTGCAAGATGGTAAACAGGTTGCAATTTTGGTGCCAACAACATTATTGGTGCAGCAACACTTTAATACATTTACAAATCGTTACTCTGGATTCCCAATTAAGTTAGCGGTGCTTTCTAGATTTAATAGCGCAAGCCAAAGCAAATCTGTTATCGATGGCTTAGCAACAGGTGAAATTGATGTTGTGATTGGAACGCATAGATTATTGTCAAAAGATATTGTTTTCCGAGATCTTGGCCTGCTCGTAGTAGATGAAGAGCAGCGCTTTGGCGTGGAACATAAGGAAGAGTTAAAAAAAGCTAGAACCAATGTGGATGTATTAGCTATGTCAGCCACACCAATTCCTCGAACACTTGAGATGGCAATTACTGGTATTCGCGAGATGTCAAATATAACAACACCACCAGAGGAGCGACACCCAGTTTTAACCTACGTTGGACCGCATGATGAAAAGCAGATTACTGCTGCAATTCATCGAGAGTTATTAAGAGATGGCCAGATATTTTTTATCCATAATCGAGTGGAAAGTATTGAAGCCGTTGCAGAGCGACTTAAGAAGCTAGTCCCAGAGTTAAAAATAGGAATTGCCCACGGCCAGATGAATGAGCGGACATTAGAAGAGGTAATTCTTGGATTTTGGAATAGAGAGTTTGATCTTTTGCTCTGCACAACAATTATTGAGAGCGGAATTGATATTCCAAATGCCAACACCTT
>CAITID010000038.1 GCA_903892335.1 uncultured Actinomycetes bacterium | reverse complement strand
GTTGCATTAATATCAAAAGTTGGGACCTTGGTTGCCGCCGTTGGTGCTGGATATGAAAGTGTGCACTTAATCTTATTTCCGTGGGTATAGACACCAGCTGGATTCTTTAGAACCGTTGCAACATTTGAATCGATTGCATAATAGAAATTAAAGGTCTTTCCGGCGCATCCAGCCTGTAATCCTGAGATTGTAAGATTTTCCATCACAAAATCTGATCCAGTAAATTGAGCTTTAACGCCCACAGTTGCTGTGTCTGTACAGGCACCAATACTTACCTCACCCGCGCCATAACCAATTGATCCGCCGCCAGAGCCACTACCGCCCGCGCCATTTGTTCCGTTACACACATATGCAACGCCTGTAGTGCTGGTTAATTTCTTTCCGCCATTTGCGCAGTTTGCTCCAGCTGCTTCATCCGCAACTGTTACACCAGTACCTGCAACACCTGCTGCGCCAGCCGCACCTGCAGCACCTGCGCCTCCAGGAGTTCCAACTAAAGTTCTTAACCACTCCTCTTTTGTTCCCTTAAATCCGGTTTGAATCGCAATCTCATATGCCGAGTCACCATTTCTACCTGTTAATGAAACCAACCACTCAGCTTGCGTTCCAGTAAAACCAGCGGCCGCAGCAAGGTCAAATGCAGATTTTCCTTCCGGACCAAGTAAGCCTGGTTTTCCTTCTGGTCCGATTAATAATGCGAGAACACTGTTAACTACATCTGCACCTTCTCGTGAGGAAGCTCCGAAAAAGTAAGAGCCACGAACATTTGAAACGGTACTTTCAGCTGCGTAAGCAACTCCGATTCGAGTAAGGGAGAGAAAAATCAGCAGGATCGCTAGTTTCTTCATGCGTTTATTATCTCCCGTTGTTCGGCAGAATCGCAAAACAATCCATAGATTCCATGCAAAAGTGCGGGTATGGCTGCCAGTATCAAAAATAGCTCAGCCCGCTTATCAGCAAGTAATGGAGTTTGAGCAACCTGGCTATAAATAATGGCAGTCAGAGTTGCAACCAAGATCGGTTCAACCAGTAAATAACGGCGACTCTTGCCAATTAATTTAAAGTTAAATTTACCAATTCTGATAAATACTAAAAAGTAAGGGGCTGAGAAAAGAAGTGCTGAAACAATTGATTTCTGCGCCGATTCTGTCCAGATATAAGCAAAGGAGAAGGTGGCAAATAAAACTGCGATTGCAGTTTGTGGTGAGCTAACTCGAGCTATTGCAATTGATTCATTGCGCTGAATTGATTTCGTGGATGTGTGGGCATTGCCAAGAACTAGAACCTCATCTAAGGCTCCCTTTATTAACAAGGAGGTCATGATTAATGAAATTGCTAAGAGTGAGATATTTCTTGAGGCTGTGAAGTTGACCAGTACAGAGTTAAGCAGGATTTGGCCGAAGTAGAAAAGCAAACCACCAAATACTGAACTGACCAATAAACAAATGATTCGGGAATAAAAGCCAAGTTCGCTGCGAATAAACTTCTTAAGGTCTAGATGTACCGCTTCTCTAATCAAACTTGAGAAGAGAGCTGGTGCAATCCAGGCAATTGAAACTGACACAACGATCAATCCATCCCGAAAGCTGGCAATATTTCCTACTAACATTTGGGTTAGCCAAAAACCTAGTGTCGCAGCGACTCCACTTAATGCATCAAATACGCCGATAATTCCAACCGTTACAAATACAGCAACACCAACGGCGCCAATTCCACCCGCCTTTTGTGATTCATTGGTAACTACAAAACCAGATAAGAATCCAACTAAAGGTAGGTAGGCGTAAAGTGGTTTAGATAAACGATGAGCTAACTCACCTTCGCGAATAATTTGATACTTAAGC
>CAITID010000037.1 GCA_903892335.1 uncultured Actinomycetes bacterium | reverse complement strand
GAGCGAGCATCGGGCTATAAATACAGCCAGCGAGCTTATTTAATTCAACTTTTTCGAAAAGATGGTGGTTTGCACTTAATTGACCCAATCGCAATTACCAACAAATCACTGTGGCAAAGATTTAATCAAGAGTTTTCAAAGTATGAATGGGTAATCCATGCCAGCACGCAAGATTTGCCTTGCCTATTAGAACTCGGCTTAGATCCACAAATACTCTTTGATACAGAGCTTGGAGCCAGAATCGCGGGATATCCCAGAGTTGGCTTAGGTGCACTGGCGGAATCTTTGCTTGAATTGCAATTAGCTAAGGAGCACTCTGCAGTTGATTGGTCGATTCGGCCCCTTAAACCTGAGTGGTTAAATTACGCCGCAATTGATGTTGATGTACTTCTAGATATTAGGGCAAAGGTAGAAGAGTTACTCTTAGAAAAAAAGAAGTTGAGTTGGGCGAAACAGGATTTTGCATCAATTTTGAATAACTTTAAAGCTAAACAAAATGATCCACCCAAAGCAGATCGCTGGCGCAGAACTTCTGGCATGCACAAGGTGCGTGATCGATTAACGATGACCATTATTAGAAACCTATGGATAGATCGAGATAAATTAGCGCAGGAGCTAGATATCGCAGCTGGTCGAATTTTAAATGATGAAGCCATTATTGCGATTGCAACAAAACGGCCAGAAACTGCAGAGGCGATGGCAAAGGTAATTGGCTGGCGAACCAAAATTGACTCACCACCATTTAGCCGTTGGTTAGCTGAGTTAAATCGTTCTTTACTAACACCAATTGAGGAACAAGTTGAGCTTCGAGTTCAATCAAATGCTCTGCCGCCAATTAAAATTTGGAAGGAACGAAACCCACTTGGCTACGCAAGGCTGACTCACGCCAGGGCCAAGATTGCAGCGCTATCTGCTGAGATTGATATTCCAGTTGAAAATCTATTGACCCCAGAACTGGTTAGAAAGTTGTGCTGGGAGCTACCAGCGGCGCAAAAAGGTATTGATCAAAGTAATTATGAAGAGTATGTGAGTGAGCAGTTGCAGTTACTGGGTGCTCGGCCTTGGCAGATCGCCCAAGTTGCCCCGCTGATTGCCCAAGCCCTGCCTGAGATTGAGCCGCTTATCACCAAAGAACCTGAAGTCGCATCTGAGAATGACCCGATAGAGCCTGAGGTCACACCGGTTTTGTGATTGGAATTACGCAACGTTTAAGTTGCGTAATTCATTGCCTTGGGTCTACCCTCAGATACATGTTAAGCACCTTTTTAATCGGCCTTCGTGAAGGCTTAGAAGCGGCATTAATTGTTGGCATTTTGGTGGCTTACATCGTCAAGACCAACCGCCGTATTTTGCTTCCTTACATCTGGAGCGGTGTTGGAGTTGCACTTCTAGCCAGCTTCGCACTTGGTGGATTCTTAAGCTTTACATCGGCTGAATTAACTGAGCGAGGCGAGCAATTCTTTGCTGGAACAACCTCATTTTTAGCCGTTGGATTAGTTACCTGGATGGTTTTTTGGATGAAGCGGGCGGCTCGAACTTTGCGCGATGAGCTCCATGGCAAGATTGATAATGCTTTAACAACCGGACCAATTGCAGTTGCTGCTGCAGCATTCTTTGCAGTTGCTCGTGAAGGTTTAGAAACATCGCTATTTGTTTACACAAATTTCCGCACCGTTGATACAACTCCTGCCGCATCATTTGGCCTAGTCTCTGGTTTAACTCTGGCGGTAATTTTGGGTTACTTGATTTATCAACGCTCGATTCAAATGAATCTAAGTAAGTTCTTTACCGTCACCGGAGTTGCGCTAGTGATTGTGGCCGCCGGAGTACTTTCATACGGAGTTCATGAGTATCAAGAACTTGGTTGGCTACCTGGCAATAACTCATACGCCTGGGATATCTCCTCATGGATGGCCAAGGATTCAATCGCAGGTTCACTTCTAGCTGGCACCGTCGGCTTTGATGTAAACACCAGTTGGCTGCAATTGGCACTTTGG
>CAITID010000036.1 GCA_903892335.1 uncultured Actinomycetes bacterium | reverse complement strand
TGATAGTTCACAAATTTGGGCGATGTTTCTATCCGCAATAGTTACTGCCAAAACCTCAGGCTTTAATCTTGCCCCATTACATGTTGGACAGGGTGTCTCTCGCATATACGCTTCATATTTAATTCGACTGTAATCACTATCCGTTTCCAGATGCTTGCGGCGTATAAATGGAACAACGCCTTCAAAGCCAGTTGAGTAGTCTCTAACTCGACCATACCTATTTTTATACTTTACGTGAACCTCGTATTCATACCCATTAATAATTGCCTCTTTGGCTTTTTCGGAAAGCTTCTTCCAAGGAGTATCTAGCGAGAATTTCACATCAGTTGCTAATCCTTGTAGGAGCCTTAAGAAATACTCATTTACCTGCCCACTAGACCATGGCGCAATAGCGCCTTCATGAATTGAGATCGAGTCATCGGGAATTATTAACTCTTCATCAACTTCTAATTTAGTTCCAATACCACTGCATTCTGGGCAAGCACCGAATGGTGAGTTAAATGAGAATGATCTTGGCTCTAACTCTTCGAAGGATATTTCACAATCAGGGCAAGCCATGTGTTCACTAAAACTACGTTCCTTATCTGGAGCGCCAACTTTTAAATCCACAAAATCTAAAATTACTAAGCCACTTGCGAGTTTGAGAGCAGTTTCAATTGAATCAGTAATACGAGATTTGCTCTCATCCTTTACCGCAAGACGATCGACTACTACTTCGATAGTGTGTTTTTCCTGCTTCTTCAGTTTAGGCACATCTGCAATTGCATAAACAACGCCATTAACTCGAACGCGGGCATAACCTTGTGTTGTAAAGTCTTTAAAGAGATCTAGGAATTCACCTTTACGCGCCCTGATTACTGGTGCTAAAACTTGAAATTTACTGCCAGTGGGCATCTGTAATATTTGATCAACTATGTTCTGTGGTGTTTGCTTAGCAATTTCTTGTCCACACTTAGGGCAATGAGGTCTACCAGCACGCGCAAACAACAATCTTAGATAATCGTAAACCTCAGTTATTGTGCCAACTGTTGATCTTGGATTGCGATTGGTGGATTTTTGATCAATAGAAACCGCCGGTGATAAACCTTCAATAAAATCAACATCTGGTTTATCCATCTGTCCAAGAAATTGTCTGGCATACGCCGAAAGTGATTCAACATATCTGCGTTGCCCCTCTGCAAAGATGGTGTCAAAGGCAAGGGAGGATTTACCAGAGCCAGACAAACCAGTAAAAACAATTAGTGCATTTCTTGGCATATCCAATGAAACATTTTTTAGATTGTGCTCTCGAGCACCACGGACGATTAGGCGATCATTCATTAACTACCCGCCTCCTCCATGCCTTTTAACTCGCGCTTTAGCTCGCGGATCTCATCGCGCAATCTACCCGCAACTTCAAAACTTAATTCAGAGGCTGCCAGTCGCATCTGCTCCGTGAGTGATTCTATGAGCGCCATTAGTTCCTGTCTTGGCAGTGAGGCCGTATCCACGCGGGTTAAGCCGGATGAGAAGGTAGATTTCTTTTTACCAGTCGCCATCTCATCTGTGTCGTCGATCTCTTTGGCAATTAGATCGGTGATATCAGCTATTTTCTTGCGAAGTGGAGTTGGATCAATGCCATGCTCACTGTTGTATGCAACCTGCTTTGCTCTACGTCGATTGGTTTCATCTATAGCTTGGGCCATTGATTTGGTAATTTTATCTGCATACATATGTACCTCACCGGATACATTTCGCGCAGCACGGCCGATAGTTTGAATCAAAGATGTAGCCGAGCGAAGGAAACCCTCTTTATCCGCATCCAAAATGGCAACCAGTGAAACTTCTGGCAAATCCAAACCTTCGCGAAGTAAGTTAATTCCAATTAACACATCGTATTCACCAGTCCGAAGCTCACGTAATAATTCAACTCTTCGCAATGTGTCTACCTCAGAATGAAGATAACGAACCTTTACCCCAAGCCCAAGCATGTAATCAGTTAGATCCTCTGACATCTTCTTAGTTAAAGTAGTAACTAAAACTCGCTCATTCTTATCAGCGCGAATTTTTATTTCTGCGATCAAATCATCAATCTGGCCCTTGATCGGCTTTACAACAATTTTTGGATCAACTAATCCAGTCGGTCTAATTACCTGCTCCACTACATCTGTGCCAACTTTTTCTAGCTCATACTTTCCAGGCGTTGCCGATAGATAAACCTTTTGACCAACCCGTTCTAAAAACTCATTAAACCTTAATGGTCGATTATCCATCGCACTTGGCAGCCGGAAACCATGTTCTACCAACGTACGCTTTCGCGCAGCATCACCTTCAAACATTGCCCCTATTTGAGGAACCGTAACGTGAGATTCATCGATTACGACTAAGAAATCTTCAGGAAAGTAATCTAATAAACAATTGGGCGCAGAGCCGGGCGCGCGGCCATCTAATTGCCTTGAATAGTTTTCAATTCCAGAACAAAAACCTAGTTGCTGCATCATCTCTAAATCAAAAGTCGTACGCATTCGAATTCGTTGAGCCTCCAGTAATTTACCTGCTCGCTCAAACTCCTCTACTCGCGCTTCCATTTCATTTTGAATCTCAACCATGGCTCGCTTCATCGTCTCTGGTCCTGCGGCGTAATGTGTTGCTGGAAAAACATACATCTCATTCTCATCTCGAATGATTTCACCAGTTAAGGGATGTAGGGTCATGATTTTTTCAATCTCATCACCAAACATCTCAATGCGAAGAGCTAACTCTTCATACATCGGAATAATCTCAATCGTGTCACCTCTTACCCGAAATGTGCCACGTTCAAAAGCCATGTCATTTCTCTTGTATTGAATATCAACGAATTTTCGCAAAAGTTGATTACGATCAATGCTGTCTCCAATTTTTAGTCGCACCATTCGATCTACATACTCCTGTGGTGTGCCAAGGCCGTAGATGCAGGAAACGGTTGCAACCACAATCACATCTCTTCTAGTCAGAAGTGAGTTTGTTGCTGAGTGGCGAAGTCGCTCTACCTCATCATTTACTGATGAATCCTTCTCAATAAAAGTATCAGTTTGTGGCACGTAAGCCTCAGGTTGATAATAATCATAATAAGAAACAAAATACTCAACTGCGTTATTTGGCAGTAACTCTTTAAATTCATTTGCTAACTGGGCGGCAAGGGTTTTATTGGGCGCCATTACCAAGGTTGGTCGTTGAACTTGTTCAATTAACCATGCCGTTGTTGCAGATTTTCCAGTACCCGTTGCGCCAAGTAAAACTACATCCTGCTCCCCTTTTTGTAATCTATCGACAAGTTGGGCTATGGCAGCTGGTTGATCTCCAGCTGGAACATAATCACTAATTACTTGGAATGGTTCGACTTTTCGTTGTAGATCTGAGATTGGTCTCATTACTTTTCCAAGTTAGCGGCTAGAAGATCATGCCAGATTTTAGTTACGCAACGTGTTAACTCCTCGATGTCACCTGAATTTTCAATGATGAAATCAGAGATTTCTTCGCGCTCGGCATCTTTTGCCTGAGCGCTGATTCGCCGGTCAATATCATTCTGACTCAATCCCCGCGCTAGCAAACGCTCATTTCGAACTTGATCTGAGACTGATATGGCAATGACCTTATCAAATCTGTAATCATGATTGGATTCAACTAATAGAGGTATTTGATTGATGATGATTGCATTAGCTGGTGATCTCTTAACTATTTCTTCAAAGCTCTGGCGAATTAGTGGATGAGTTATTGCCTCAAGTTTTGCCCTCAGGATGGGATCAGCAAAAACGATTGCTCCGAGTGCGGCTCGATTTATCTCATTATTTTCTATAATTGATGCGCCAAACTCTTTAACAATTAAATCAAATCCTCTGCTACCAGGTTTTATTACTTCGCGTGCTAATTGATCAGAGTCAATCACGATCGCTCCAAGATCAGCGAATATCTGCCCAGCAGTTGATTTACCAGATCCAATTCCACCGGTCAGTGCCACGATTAACATGTTCTAACCCTATCTTTCATCGGTGATTTCTCTGATTTAAATTAAAAATGACCCCAGATTTACTGAGGCCATAATTAAATATCTTAATCAGATCGTGCTCTTCTTGCTTTACCTACTTACTCTGCTGCCAATACTTCTGCAGACTCTGGAGCAGCTGGGGCGGCAGCATCTGCTGCTTTAGCCTCTGATTTTTGTTTCTTATGTGCAATAAATTTTGCTTGAGCCTCAGCGTATTGACGCTCCCACTCTTCACGTTGGGTTTCATATCCTGGCTTCCATTCTTGGGAATCAGAATCAAAACCTTCTGGGTAAATGAAATTACCGTTTGCATCATAACGAGCAGACATTCCATATTGAGTTGGATCAAATGCTTCAATCTCAACTTCTTCACCCTCATTTGCTTGCTTTAGCGATAGTGAAATACGACGGCGCTCAAGATCAATATCAATAATCTTTACAAACAACTTATCGCCAACTTGCACAACCTGCTCTGGAATTTCAACATGGCGCTCTGCAAGTTCAGAGATATGTACTAATCCTTCAATGCCTTCAAAGACCTTAATGAACGCACCGAATGGAACTAGCTTTGTAACTTCTCCAGGTACTACTTGATTAATTGTGTGAGTACGAGCAAATGCTTGCCATGGATCCTCTTGGGTTGCCTTAAGTGAAAGTGAAACGCGCTCACGCTCGAAATCAACTTCAAGAACTTCAACAGTAACCTCATCGCCTACTTCAACAACCTCTGATGGGTGATCAATATGTTTCCAAGATAACTCTGAAACATGTACTAAACCATCAACGCCGCCTAGATCTACGAACGCACCAAAGTTTACGATTGATGAGATAACACCAGTACGTACTTGACCCTTTAATAATTGGTTTAGGAATGTAGTACGAGAAGCCGATTGTGATTGCTCTAGGAATGCACGGCGAGATAGAACTACGTTGTTACGGTTCTTATCTAGCTCAATGATTCGACACTCGACCTCTTGGCCGATGTATGGAGTTAGATCTCGCACGCGACGCATTTCTACAAGGGAGGCCGGTAGGAAGCCGCGCAGACCAATATCTACGATCAAGCCACCCTTTACAACCTCAATTACAGTTCCAGTAACAACTTCATCACGCTCTTTCTTTCCTTCAACATCTCCCCAAGCTTTTTCATATTGGGCGCGCTTCTTGGAAAGGATTAGACGTCCTTCTTTATCCTCTTTTTGTAAAACTAATGCTTCTATGCGATCGCCAACTTTTACTAACTCACTTGGCGCAACATCGTGGCGAATGGAAAGTTCGCGAGATGGAATAACACCTTCTGTTTTGTAGCCAATATCTAATAGAACTTCTTCACGGTCAATTTGTACAACGATGCCGGAAACTAAATCTCCATCATTAAAATTCTTAATTGTGCCTTCAATAGCGGCTAAAAAATCTTCTGCACTTCCAATATCATTTACGGCAATTTGTGAAGGGGTCATTGTGTAGGTGTACTCCGAGGGTGATGCAACTAGTAGGGACAGGGACGGGTCGAGCGAGGCGCAAGATTACCTTTGTCTACTTGCTTGGGTCAAAGTGATACTTGCTAGGATGGGCTAAATGGAGCGATATTTAGCAATTATTCGTCATAAACCCGCTCAGTATCTCTTAATCACCTCATTTCCGGCCCGAATCGCATACGGAATGATTTCACTGAGTATATTTTTTAAAGTTCAGCAAACAACTGGATCAATCGCTATCGCTGGACTTGCTACTGGCGTCAATGGCGTAGCTGGTGCAACAACAGCTGGTTTGCGTGGAGCACTAATTGATCGCTTCGGAATGAAAATTCCACTGAGGTTTTTTGCACCTGGTTATGCAATTCTAATTCTGCTTTTTTCAACTGGTGATTCGAAGGTCACTCTAGTTTTATTCGCTTTCATTCTAGGCTTCTCATCCCCGCCAATTAACTTGTCTGTTCGCCCACTTTGGACTGTGACTGTTCCAAAGGATCAAGTTCGTACCGCATATGCCATTGACACCGCAGTCCTGAACTCAGTTGGCGTCTTTGGTCCGATCTTGGCAACAACTATTTCCTTAAATTCAACACCTGATAGGGCGCTTCAATTGTGTTCGGCGTTGATAATTATTGGCGGCCTCTCACTATCCTTCACACCTCAATTGCGAAAATGGGTACCAGAGAAGAAAAATGCTGGAGATCTTGCAGTCTGGCGCACGCCAGCGATGCAATTGATGATGCTCGAGGGTGTATTCATTGGATTAGGTTGGGGCGCTTTTGACATCGCAGTTCCGGCCTTTGCCACAATTGAAAATGTCCCGCAACGCATCGGAATTATCTTTGCAGTTATGGCAGCCGGAAATGTGATCGGCGGTTTGTTAGCCGGCAGTATCTCTAAGAAAACTTCCTCACTTAAGGCCTTCCGCCGAATCTACGGGTTTTGGTTTTTGCTGTCGCTGCCACTTGCACTAACAAATCCAGATTGGTCGATTATGTTGGTGACAGCGAGCATGTCATTGATGTCTGGCGCCCTTCAAGTATTTTATTTTGAAATTAGTGAAGCAGTACGGCCGAAGGGTTCTGCCGTTGCCGCACTTGGTTGGCTTTGGACGGTCGAAGGAACATTCGCTTCCCTTGGGGCAGCACTTGGCGGATTTATTTCAGAGCATTATTCGCCAAGATATGTTTTAGCTTTAACAACTTGTTGTGTTGGAATCGGATATTTAGTTGTTAGAGCTGGCAGCGGATTATTAAAGGAGGCAGATCGTGTGCCAACTGATGAAGAAGACGAAGCGGCATTGGAATCTAATTTGGATATCAATAAGTAATTAGTGAGCTGCTAAATCCCAACTTAAACCAAATCCAATGTTCACATCCAATGGAACGAGTAATTTGTGAGCGTTTGCCATCTCCTGTCGAACTATCTTCTCTAGTGTCTGGCTCTCATCTGGCATAACTTCAAAAATTAACTCATCATGGACTTGAAGTAGTGCGCGCGATTGCAGTTTTTCTGCAGTAATCTTCTGATTAATATTAAGTAGGGCCACCTTAATAACATCGGCGGCCGATCCTTGAATCGGAGCATTTAGCGCAGCACGTTCTGCAATCTCACGTCGCTGGCGATTTTCATGATTTAAATCAGGTAAGTACCGGCGCCGACCCAAAATTGTCTCGGTGTAGCCCTTCTTTCGCGCCTCTTCAACGACGGTTTTTAGATAATCTCGAATACCGCCAAATCTTTCAAAGTATTTGTTCATTAACTCAGCAGCCTCAGTTGGATCAATATCTAAAGTTTGCGACAAACCAAATGATGATAATCCATACGCCAGGCCATAAGACATCGCTTTAATTGTTCGGCGCATCTGCGCATCTACCTCTGTGGCTTTAACACCAAAAACCAAAGCACCAACAGTGGAGTGAAGATCTTCGCCTGATTCAAAAGCATTTATCAAGCCTTGATCATTTGAAAGATGGGCCATGATTCGCATTTCGATTTGGCTGTAATCGGCGGTTAACAGCTGCGTAAAGGGTGGTTGCGCGATAAAACAATCACGAATTTGGCGACCCTCTTCAGTGCGAACTGGGATATTTTGTAAATTCGGTTCAGTTGATGAGAGCCGTCCTGTTGCGGCAACTGTTTGCTGAAAGGTTGTATGTATTCTGCCATCACTTGCTATCGCACTCTTTAAACCTTCAATTGTGGTCTGTAATTTACTGGCTTCCCTGATGCGCATTAAATGCTGCAAGATTGGATGATTCGTTTTGCTTAGTAGCCAAGCCAGACTTTCAGCATCTGTGGTAAATCCGGTCTTAATTTTCTTTGTTTTTGGCAGCTTTAACTCATCGAATAGAACTACCTGTAACTGCTTCGGTGATGCAGCATTAAATTCATGGCCAGCTATTTTGTAAGCGGCTTGGGTTTGCGACTGCACTACTTCCTGGAAATCTAAGGCTAATTTATTCAACTTCGTCTCATCCACGCCAATACCATTTTTTTCCAGTTGTGCCAGAGCAATTAAAGTTGGAATCTCAAGTTTTTGATAAAGATCTAACATCCCCTTTTCAGATAACTCACTACTTAGAATTCCATGCAAAGAAATAATCCAACTCGCCGCTGCGGCATTAAAACTTTCAAATAAACCGTCTTGTTCGATCTGTGCGCCCAACAAGCGCTGCGCGAGATCATTTATTTCAAGATTTCTAGTACCTGGATTGTTCAAGTACGCCAATATTTCAATATCTGAAAACAAACCAGAAAGTCCTAAATTCTTAATCGACCATTTAGCACCATGCACTATTTTTTTAATCGCAGGGTCTCGCACCCAATCCCCGATTTGAGTATCAGTGGCAGCATAAACTTGAGCTGATTCAGTTGAAATTGCGTAAGCACTTAACTTACCTTCAATTATTTCAAGATGTAGCGCAATCGGTTGATCTGCTTTAGCAACTAATTGGTTAATCTCTGAAGATTTCAAATTAGTTACTTTTATTTCAACACTCGCGCTGGCGGGCTGGTCTGCATTATTACTTGGAAGAACTTTAATTCGCTCTTTTAATGCTTTAATCGCTAGCCCATCAAATATCCTATTTGTTGCTACTGAATCAAAGCCATTCCATTCTAAATCTGATATCGGCGCAGAAATTTCAACATCATCTAACAGATGAGTTAATTCACGGTTTAAAAGGATTGAATCAATACTTGCCCGCAGAGAATCTCCAACCTTGCCAGGAATCTCATTTGCATGTTCAAGTAATTTTGTTAGAGAGCCATAATCTAATATCCACTTGGTTGCAGTCTTTTCACCAACGCCAGGAACTGATGGCAAATTATCACTGGGATCACCACGCAAAGCCGCGAAGTCAGGATATTGGGCCGGTGTTAATCCATATTTTTCAAGAACTGCTTCAGGTGTCATCCGAGACATCTCAGTTACACCTTTTTTCGGATACAAGACTGTTGTTTGTTTATTAACTAATTGAAAAGCATCACGATCACCTGTGCAGATCGATACCTCAAAGCCTTCCCGTTCTGCCCGTTTGGCAAGTGTTGCGATAATGTCATCAGCTTCATAACCTTCAACGGCAAAGAATTTGATTCCAAATGCAGTGATTAATTCATTAATGTGTGAAAGTTGAGAGCGAAACTCATCCGGTGTAGCAGAACGCTGAGCCTTGTACTCTGGGAATTTCTCAGTTCTAAAAGTTTTCCTTGAAACGTCAAATGCAACAGCAATATGAGTTGGTTTCTCATCTTTTAGTAGGTTAATGATCATCGAGGCAAAGCCATAGATTGCATTGGTAGGTTGGCCGGTAGCAGAACGGAAGTTATCTACTGGCAGGGCGTAAAAAGCACGGTATGCCATTGAATGGCCATCGATTAAGAGCAATTTCTTCTCCTGCGATTTCAAATTACTCATATTCAGATCCTAATTGCTAATCATCGCTATTGTCGGGATAAACTTCCCACCATGAGCGATTTCCTGAAGGTGATTAAAGAGCGTGGCAGTGGTGCATTGGATAAGAAAATGGGAATTGAAATCATTGAAGCCTCTCCCAATCGCCTAGTTGGCACAATGCCGGTGGAAGGAAATACTCAGCCAATTGGTTTATTACATGGTGGTGCAAATGTTGTACTTGCTGAGTCCTTAGGTTCTATCGGTACTCAGCTACACGCGGGCCCAAACAGGCGAATTGTTGGCGTTGATATAAATGCAACTCATCATAAATCAGCTACCTCTGGCATCGTAACTGCCGTTGCAACCGCTGTTACGTTAGGAAAAACATTGTGCTGTTATGAGGTTGAAATTACCAATGACAAAGGTGAGCGTACTTGTAGCGCCCGTATTACTTGTTTAATCTTGGCTGAAAGATAAATTAGCCACCAAGATAAGCTTTTGTTACCTCATCATTTGAAATTAAATCAGCGGCTTTACCACTCATTTTAATTGACCCAGACTCTAATACATAAGCGCGATCAGCCACATTTAATGCAGCTAGGGCGTTTTGCTCAACTAATAAAATAGTTGTTCCTTGCTTGTTAATCTTCTCAATAGTCTCAAAGATCATGTCAACCAAAACCGGTGCTAATCCCATTGATGGTTCATCAAGAAGTAATAACTTTGGTGAACCCATTAGCGCGCGACCAACAGCAAGCATCTGCTGCTCACCACCAGACATAGTTCCAGCCTTTTGGTCAATTCGCTCACGCAACTTTGGAAACAAATCAAGGACTCGCTCGCGATCTGCAGCAATGCCTGCTTTATCATTTCGCAAAAAAGCACCCAAATCTAGATTCTCATCCACTGACATCTTTGGAAATATTCTTCGCCCCTCTGGTGATTGACAGATTCCCTTGGCAACAACGTCGTGTCCTTCTATTCCATCAATTCGCTCACCATTGAAAGTTATGCTGCCACTTTTTGGTTTTAATATTCCAGAGATAGCGCGAAGAGTTGTTGATTTACCAGCACCATTTGAACCAATTAAAGTAACAATCTCACCCTGGTTAACCTCAAGTGAGATTCCCTTAATCGCCTTAATATTGCCGTAGGCAACCTCTAAATTATCAATTTTTAACATCTTATTTTCCACTCTCCGCTGATTTACCAAGGTAGGCCTCGATAACTCGTTTATCAGATTTAATTTCAGCTGGAGTTCCCTCTGCGATCTTCTGGCCACGATCTAGCACTGTGATTCGCTCAGAAACTTTCATAACAACTGACATGTCATGCTCAATTAAAAGGATTCCTAGATTCTTCTCATCACGAACCCGGTATACGAAATCAACAAATACCTTTGATTCTTGCGGGTTCATACCAGCAGTTGGTTCATCAAGTAAAAGCACCTTTGGCTGAAGAGCAAGTGCGCGTGCAACCTCAAGACGACGTTGGTCTCCATAGGAAAGATTTCGAGCAAATTTATCTGCTGTACCACCAATACCGACGAACTCTAAAAGTTCGCGAGCAATTTTCTTTGACTCTGCCTCTTCTGCGCGCTGCTTGCGGGTTCCCAAAATGGTACTTAGCACACCAGATTTTAAGTGAGAGTGCATAGCAACCATGACATTTTCTTCAGCAGTCATTAAGCCAAATAATCTAATGTTCTGGAAAGTTCGTGCCACACCTGCTTGTGCAATTTTGTGAGGTGGTTTTGCGGTTATGTCATTACCGTCAAATGTAACTTTGCCACTAGTTGGTTTATACAAACCAGTTAGCACATTGAAAAATGTAGTCTTGCCAGCACCATTAGGACCGATTAGTGAAATAACCCCACCAGCTGGAATATCAAATGAAACATCATCAACGGCAACTAGACCGCCGAATTTTACTGAGATGTTGTCTGCGTTTAACGCGCTCTTGCTACTCATACATGCTTTCCAGTATTAGAGGTTTCATCATCGGTCTCATGTAGCAATTCCTTTAACCGAGATTCTGGCAAAAATCCCTCGCGCTTATAAAGCATCATAAAGATCAAAATTCCACCAAATAGCAGGAAGTTGTAGGAAGGAAAATTAATTTTGGTGCCAAGAAGTGAGTTAACGGTGTCACCAAATGCTGGCAAGCCAGTTGCATTTACCCAAGCAATTGCTAGTGCGCCAACAATTACGCCCCAAACATTTCCCATACCGCCGAGAACTACCATCGCCAAGAGAATGATTGAGATAGAAAAGCTAAAGCGATCAGCAAAGACGCCATTTACGTGTGTTGCAAAAGCTACGCCGCCAACTCCACCAGAGACTGCACCAATTGCATATGCAGATAACTTAGAGCGCATTAATGGAACACCCATCATGCTGGCAGCTAGCTCATCCTCACGAATTGCAAGCCATGCCCGGCCCAGGCGACCACTTCTGATTCGAAGAGAGATAAAGACCATTAGCGCAGTGAGAGAGACAAATATTAAGTATTTCCAGTCAAGATCAAATGGTCCCAGAGTTTTTCCGAATAAACCAACGTTATCAACTGGTGCAATACCTTTAGATCCATTTGTTAAGTTAAAGCCACCGATATTCTCGCCGTTATAGAAAATCTGCGGAATGATCTCACCAAAACCTAAAGTAACAAGTGCTAGATAGTCACTCTTAAGACGCAAAGTTGGTGCACCAATAATCACACCAAATACGGCAGCAACTAACCCGCCAATAATTAAGACACCCCAGAAGGAGATGTGGATACCTCTTTGCTCAGCAGGGGCAGTTGATCCAATGTGAATACTTACTTGTTGGAAGAAATCTGACATTAACCAACCAGCAACATATCCACCGATTGCCCAGAAAGCAACGAAACCTAAATCAAGTAAACCGGCGTAGCCAACGACAATATTTAAACCAAGTGCGCAAATAACCCAAACTAATGCTTCATTAACTGTAGTTGCAGGCATCCACTTCTGGAAAAAACTAGCTACTTCATATGGAAGAAAATCAACAACAAATGAGTAGAAAACCCAAATGCCAATTGCTGCGATGGAGAAACCACGAATCCATTTTGCTTGGTCAAAACCATTAGCCGCCTTCTTTGTGGCTTTACCTTTTCTGATTCGAGGTAGCGATAGATTCAATTTTTTAGCCTTCATCCTTATACCTTTTCAACCATAGGTTTACCGAGCAAGCCAGTTGGTCTAAAGGTCATTAACAAAATTAGGATTGAGAAAACAACTGTTTGTGACCATTGCTGACCTA
>CAITID010000035.1 GCA_903892335.1 uncultured Actinomycetes bacterium | reverse complement strand
TGTCGCACTTAATTTGTATTGAACTGCATACTCAGAAGCTGCTGCTACTGCGCCAATGTTTAGTCGAATCGAACCATCACCAGGATTTGTTCGGGTTAATGTTGCTGGCGTTGCAATAGATGGATTTGCCATCCTGCCCCAAATTTGAAACCCGGATGGATAATTAAGGTTTCCTGGACTTGTAACACCAGCTCCACCATTTGGTCCAACAGTTAAATTATCTGAATAAGAAACAATTGCTGAGGCAGAGTTTGCATCAAGGCCAATACCGCTAGCTGAGTCATTTGATCCCATAGAGCCTTCATTATTTGAAGTTGTGCCCCAGCGATAGTTATATCCCGTTGTGTTGTTAAATCCATATCGCGTCCAGCCAGTTTGATAAGGAAACACTAATTTTCCATCTGAAGCATTTGTTTCACGATGAATGGTAAATCTGCCTGAATAACCTGACGCGTCGTGAAGATTACTGTTAGTTGTGAAGCGAGAGAACATCGTTGTTGAGATTACATTCTCACTCCAGGTATGCCCGCCAAAGGAGTTAGTGCCTAAATCTCCCGAACCATTTGTGTTAAAAGCATTTGATGCTCGGTCCTTAAATACAGCAACAAGTCTGGTTACGGGAAGATTATTAAAGGCATGGAATTTAGCTTCAGTTGAGACATCATCTGATAAAGAATTGGTATTTAGAGTCGTCGTCTGATCTGTCCACTGTGATGAGTTGTACCAAAACGAAGTTCCAGAGCGAGTTCCTTTCATGCCAAGAAACCAGCCACCTGAATCTGGATAACCACTATTTAAGATTAGAAATGTTTCACGTGCTGTCCCATTTACATTTATCCAATAAGCAGCATTTGTGTTTGTGCCATAGAGATTTACTATCTCCTGGGGAGATTGCGCCGGGCAAGTTGATGAACTTCCAATTTGGCATGCATCTTGAACAATATTATTGGCTGACGCACTTTCCATCTGAAGAGTAGGAAGCAAACCAGCACAAATAGAAAGCGCTAACAAAAATCCTTTCCCTTTTTGTAAGCCTTTGCGCTTCATTACCTTCCACCACTTCTATTGCTCACAATTACGCTAACTGGTGTATTAATAACTCCAGGGGAGAAGATTTTAGCGATTTCCAACCCGCCTTCCAACAAACACATTTAAAGGATTAGAAGTACTTGCACCGTATGCCGGGCCTGTAGGTGTTGCAATGACTGTGATTGGAACTGCGCCTCTAACTGATGGCCTCCAAGTGCAGGTTGCTGAGAAGCTAGAACCTGAACCGGTAACCGATTTGTTTTTACAACCAGTCAAAATTGTGTTTCCTGCTTTAAAAGTTACCTTAGAAGCAACATTTACATTTACGGTAATCACCACAGGCGTTCGGTAACTAGCGGTGATTGCATTACTTGGCAGAGATAACGAGTTTATTGCTGCAATTAGAGAACCAGGACCGGCCGGTGGGAATGAAGAATCTGATTTATAAAACATAGCTGCTCCATAATCACCCATCAGATATCTACCTGAGGTGTGATCTCGCCCTAAAAATGTTGCATTAGCAACGGTGCCCGCTCCAGCAGTTGGGGTATTGATGCTACAAAGTGATCCTGATACACCAGTCGATGCTGTACATGCACCAGAGCCTGAGCCATTAAAAACAATATAGGAGGGAGCTGCCGACCTTAACGCCCAAACTTTATATCCGCTGCTATACATAACTTCATAGAGATAAGTTCCATCAGTTGCTATTCCGTGTTCATCATTAGGCCAACCAGATTCTATATCTGCTAACACAATATCCTCAGAGAATGTAAATGAAACATTCTTTCCGGTTCCGATTACATTAAATAGTCTCAATATTTTGCAACTCATACCAGAAGGACATTGTCCGGCGCCGGTGCCAACACCATTTGGCGCGGAGGTATTTGGGGCACTAACTGCGCCAACTCTGCCATCTGGAAAATCAATGATATTTCCATTCAACCAGCCACCACCTGCATACCAATTCTGACTTACAGTTTTTGCATTCACCGTCCAATCAGAGGTATCAATGCAGTAAATATTGTTGTTTGCTGAACCATTTGGGCGTAAGAAAATGCACCCTGAGCTATAGGACAAATCAATTGATTCAGCTGAGATTGCAGATAAGTTTGCGCCCACATTGATTGCCTGCACAACAAAACCATTCAAATCTACTTTGCATAGGTAAGTAGTTGCTTTAGAAGGCCTGAAATAAACATGGCTTCCATCAGAGGTAATTCCTCTGATATTTCCGCCAGTGCAGTTGGAAGCTCCAGAAACTGCATTTGGATCAGTAATAGTGACCAGTGATCCGCCTGCACCAATTAACCGCGCAGATGCGGGGATCGTCCACTTTGCATACAAAGGTGTATTTGCATTTATGGTAATTGTTCCTGAACCAGCGGTGTAATTAGTTCCGTTTCCATTAGCCAGTGTGTTCCATCCAGCAAATGTAAATCCTTGCCGAGCTAAATTTCCTGAGTTTGCAGCAACTGTGACGCTGGCACCTGCTGCATGAGTTGAAGTTGTTGGAACAGAGCCAGATGTAACGCCATCTTGGTGTTGTGTGGCATTGGCGTTGTAAGTTATGGTGTAATTAACAGCAAGAGCGGCCGGCATTAATTCAACGAACAGGAAAACTACAAGGGCAGTAGCTAGATAATTCCTTCTACTGAACATGTACGTATTCTAAATGACCGAATAAATCTTCATTAAATCCCTGGTAAGAATCAGGAACAGGCCCGGTTAAGGGGCTAAGTAGGTTGGTAGGGTGAAGGTATTTTGTGGAACCCAGTGATAATCACTTGAATCATATGTTGCATTTCCAGAATTTTGAGCCAGTAACAACAAGACAGTTCCTGAAACCTTGCTGAGCGGGGCAGCCTGTGGCGTGAAATAGGTAGTGTTAAGTGTTGATCCAGAGTAAAGGGCGCTTCCTTTTACAACTCTTAAGTTTCTAATTTGTCCAAGCAATCCATAATAGTTTGGAAAACCTGCAAGTTGTCCGACTGTTGGATCTGTATGCGTAACACTTGCCCCACCATGCGCGCCTTGCGCGACTAATTTACCATCAACATAAATCTGGTAATTATCATTGTTACGGACTGCAGCGTAATGTCGCCAACTATTTCGCCATGAGTTATCAAATGCAACGCTGACATCCCCACTCAAACCATTTTTTCTAATCTTCAAAATGTTACCTTCGACCCAAAAAGCAAAACTTCCCGAATTATTGACATTGCCACCAGCGGTGAAAAAAGTTGAATTTGATGACGCACTTGTTACATAAGCCCAAACATCTACTGTGAAGTTTCCGGTACCGAAGTTGAAGGCTGAATTTGATGCGTATTGAATTCCATATGTATTGTCAACGAAATTCATACTGCCACTTGGCAAGCTTGCCAGAGTCAAGGATGAATCATGATTTACCGATTCAATAGTCAATCTGTAAACATTTAATGATGAGACCGCTGCAGCACTAGCTGGAGTTTCGCTATTGAAGAGGTTTACTTGGAACCCACCGGATATATTGGTCAAATCATTAGAGGTTAATCCTGCATCCTGTAAGTTAAATGAACCATTGTCGTTATACACGCGGATCTGAGAGTAGTTCGTTGACCCACCAGTTTGATAAAGATTAAGTGGAGTAGAGCTGGTCAAATCATAAGCTTTAATGATTAAGTCTTTTCCATGACAACCACTATCAAGATTTGTCACCTTGATTGAAGTCAATTTGTAATCTGCGCCAGCTCCTGAAGCATTGGCAAAGGTTGCATAGGGAGTAATTGTTACCGAGTTATCGCAGGCAGTACTTTGAGTTACTCCTTGGCCATATTCAACTCGACCCGAGCCTAATTGAATATTTGTTGCATAAGTTGAACCAAGCAGTGTGTAACTTAGAAATGAGATAAGTGCTAGGCCAGATAATTTAGTTTTTAGAGAAAATTTAGAGGTTAAATTTCTTGATTCTGCAATTTCAATTGGATCATCATGGAAGTGTTCATTTACCTCTTTTCCCATGTTTCTCCAATTATTCACTCATAAAGCGGTTGGTGGATCAGATTTCTAGTCCCTAATAGTAATCGCTCACATATGTTTGCTTGTAACCTACAATTACCTCATGTTCAGTGGGCAAATAATGAAAAGTGCGCGACTTTGCTTGCTTGCAATCTGGCTTATCGCGCTATCGGCCCTTTATTCGCCACCAGCAAATGCCTCACCAACCTGGACAAAAATATATGAAACAGTAACTCCAAACACGAGTAACGCAAGTGGCACAGCAACCATGACATATGTATCGGGGTTTGGAAAAACTGGTGGCGCGGCCTCTGCATTCATCGCGGCTGGCACAAGTTGGGATTTAATAAAAATCCGGATGGAGATGACTTTAGTTAGTAACAGTACAAAGTATTACGCAGAGGCCTACTTTGATAAGTGGGCGGGTGCAACTATTGCAGATCTCCAATTTCCTGATTCAGCAAACAACCTTCTTTTGAAGCAAAACCTCACTAATCTCGTAGTTGCATCTGATTACAGCGGTGTTAGAACAGGAAGTTATGGTCAGGGGCGAATTGAGTTTTGGTCTCATTGTTATGGAACTGGTAATACCGGATACGCACCGTTTGGCAATGATGGCTTGTATGACTGGGATGATGCACCCAATGGTGGCGTTGGTTGTTACGGTTCATACCAAGTTCACAATCTGACAGATACCCAAACGATTATGGCTTGGAACAAACATCCACAAGCCTATGTTGCAGATTTAGGACTTGGTTCAAGTCCTACCGGGCATCCCGATTGGACCTTTGGTGGGCAAACGGTATGGAGCCAAACAAACTTTAAAGTTCAAGTCTTTGTTGGAACAGCAGTTAGCTCCAGCACGGTTAACGCACCCGTTGCATCTGGTGCAAAACTAAAGAGTTCAATAACCACTTTAACTGCAACAGCTAGTACAGCAGGCAAAATTACTTTTTATGTGGGCAGCCGCAAGATTCCAGGCTGTTCAAGTAGGCCCACTTCAAATATCTCAGGAGTTCAAACTGCAACTTGTAATTTCAAGCCAAATACCTCTGGTTATGCCACTTACTCGGCTCGTCTTGTTCCAACCTCAAGTAGTTTTACAAACTCGCAATCAACTTCAACGGTAGTTCAAATTGGGCGACGAACTGGCTTGAGGTAATTACCTAGCCCCACTCCGATTGCCCACCAATACGCCTACTGGTGTTGCAGTGGCGCTACTTATTCCAGCAGTAGTAGGAACTGCGGTTGCAGTAATTACTACGGCACCTCGCATCGATGGCCGCCAAGTACAGGTAGCAATGATGTTGGGGGATGAGCCAGAGGTTAATCTGTTCTTGCACCCACTAATAATCACATTCTTAGCTCTAAAAGTAACTCGAGATGTCACTGACACATTTGCAGTAATACTCACCACCTGCCTAAAGGTGGCAGCCCCACTTAAGACAAGTGAGTTAAAAGCAGATGTGTCTACTACATCGTTCACAGTAATAGTGATCGATTGTGTTCCAGCATTGGCGGCAGTATCGGTTGCAGTCAGTGTTAATTCATAAACGTTATTGCCGCCAACATCGGCCGGTGCTTCAAAGTCAGGCGACACGTTGAACTTAATTATCGCCGTGTTCGTCTCTGATCTAGTTATGGTAAAGCGGGCAGCATCTGCGCCAGATGAAATCGTTACTGTTGCTGATTCAGAAACGCTAATAGTTGCAGCGGTTGCAGATGTTGCAATGTTCTCTTCTGCAGAGAATGTTGAAGAAGATGCGAAGGTTGGTGGAGTGGTGTCTGAGGCTGCGAGGGCCACGATTGTTACATAACCAACTCCTGAATTGAGTGAGTTACTTACATAAGTTCCTGTAACGAAATTACCGCCGCCACCGCCAGCTCCTACTCTGTAGGAGCCACCACCACCGCCTGAATATCCGCCTCCACCGCCGCTATCTGCCTCATAACTTGAATGCGCACCTGCACCTGCGCCACCACCAAATCCGCCAAAAATATTTAAAGTTGAAGTGCCAGAAACCATTATGTTTGAGCCACCATTACCGCCATTAGAGAAACTAAATCCAGCATTACCACCATAGGTTCCTTTAGTGCCATTTCCAGTAAACCCACCGCCGCCGCTACCGCCTCCAGAATTTCCACCAACACCACCTGCAGCACCACCACCACCATTAGTTCCGCCACTTCCAGCAGTAGCGCTGGAGAACGGTCCCGCTGTTCCCGCTGTTCCCGCTGTCGCGTTATAAAGTGCTGCGT
>CAITID010000034.1 GCA_903892335.1 uncultured Actinomycetes bacterium | reverse complement strand
TTTAATGCCAAACCCAAAGACTGGAACAGTTACAACTGATGTTGCAAAAGCTGTTACCGATATTAAGGGCGGAAAGATTGAGTTCCGTGTTGATAAGAACTCGAATCTTCACTTTGTGATTGGAAAAGTTTCATTTACTGATGAGCAACTAGCTGAGAACTATGCAGCAGCGATCGAAGAGGTAATGCGCGCAAAGCCATCATCATCAAAGGGTCGCTTTATTAAATCTTCAACTGTTTCATCAACAATGAGCCCAGGTATCAAAGTTGATACCTCAATTGCTCGTGATGGTGGAGCCCAGATCCAATAATCACTTTTTTTGACTTGGGTAGGCCTCACCGCCTACCCTTAGTTCATCATCAAGGACTGCGAAAGCAGATTTTGATAAACCGAAGACTGCAGGTCTTTTAAAAGGTAACTTTTAAAAGGTAATTGTTGAAAAACATCCCGCATAGGTGCAACCGATTACCTCGTGTGCATTTATGCGCCGAGGTTTTTCTTATTTTAGAAAGGATGCCAAATGGCACGCCCAGACAAAACAGCTGCTGTTGCTGAGATCGTAGAAGATTTCCGCAGCGCAAATGCAACTGTGCTAACTGAGTACCGCGGATTGTCCGTAGGACTTATGAAGCAACTACGTCGTTCACTTGGAACAAAAAACAAGTACTCCGTAGTAAAAAACACGCTTACAAAAATTGCTGCTAAAGAGGCTGGCGTAGATCTAGATCCATCTCTACTTGCTGGTCCATCTGCAGTTGCATTTATTAAGGGCGATCCAATTGATGCTGCTAAAGCATTACGTGATTTTGCAAAAGAGAATCCACTTTTAATTATTAAGGGCGGAATCTTTGATGGCAAGGCTGTAACAACAGCAGAAATCATGCAACTAGCTAATCTTGAATCTCGTGAGGTTCTCCTTGCCAAGATTGCTGGCGCTATGAAGGCTTCTATGGCAAAGGCTGCCCGCACATTTGATGCATTACGTATCAAGATGGAAGCGGGTGCACCGGCACCAGTTGCTCAAGCTGCTCCAGTTGTTGTTGAAGAAGTTAAGGCAGAGGCACCAGTTGCCGAAGCTCCTGCAGCGCAAGCTGCACCTGAAGTTGTAACCGAGGCTGTAGTTGAGGCACCTGCTGAAACTCCAGCTGAAGGAAGCGAAAACTAAAACCGACCCCCAACCCCCGTACTCATCAGAGTTGGAGTCGGGATTAAAGAAAAGGAAAGAATATGTCAAAGCTAAATACCGCAGATCTATTAGGACAATTCAAAGATATGTCTTTGGTTGAACTAACAGAGTTTGTTAAAGCGTTTGAAACAGAGTTCGATGTAACAGCTGCTGCTCCAGTTGCAGCTGCTGCTTCAGGTGGCGCCGCTGGCGGAGCCGCAGATGCAGCACAAGATGAGTTCACCGTCATCCTTGAAGATGCAGGATCACAAAAGATCGCTGTCATCAAAGAGGTACGTGCACTTAACTCAAGCCTTGGTCTAAAAGAGGCAAAGGATCTTGTTGATGGAACACCTGCAACACTTCTAGAGAAGGCTGATAAGGCAACTGCTGATAAGGCAAAGGCTGCATTAGAAGCTGCTGGTGCAAAGGTTTCAATCAAGTAATTACTTACTTATTAAAAGCCCCGTCATTAAATTGGCGGGGTTTTTATTTATCTAGGAGTGGTTCTCCTAATGACACTGATATTTACTGGAGCACTTGTCGATGCAGAATAACCAGCATCTGCTGGAGTTAATATGGCTACTACTCTTACCGAACCTCTAATTCTTGGTTTCCAAATACATGATGTTGAAGTTAAAACTATTTTTGCGATGCAACCAGGGATCTTTCTCCCATTTTCAGTAAAAGTAATTTTTCCGGGTTGACTGACAGCTGCTGAAACAGTGAGAGGTCTGTTATATTCTGCAGTAGCAGGGCTTCCAGTAATCGATACAGTATTTGTAGTTGAAACTAACTCTGAGGATGTGATTGTTACATAACCATGTCCAATATTGCTTCCAGTTGTTCCACTTAAAAAAGTTCCTGTGTAGTAACTTCCACCACCACCACCGTATTGGCCATCACTATTGCCACCATTACCACCAGCGCCTCCACCAGAATATCCACCACCTCCGCCAGCCCAACCATAAAGATTGTATGAAGCAGACTCACAACCAGCACCGCCACCGCCACCAAAGCCGCCTGCTGCTGGGTAAGTACAAGTTGAAGCGTTACCGCCAATCCAACCGTTTAATCTTGATTTTCCTTGTCCATTATTTGAAGTTGCACCATCAGAGTTAACTCCAGCGCCTGGGCCACCAAACAAAAGTAATCGCGTGCTTCCTCTACCACCAGAACCAGATGTTCCACCAGGAGAATTGAAACCGCCCGTGATCGTTACTGAACTTCCAGTTGTAGTATCGAACTTTCCATTTGCAGTTAATTGTGAAGTTAATAAACTAGTATTGGATCCACCTCCACCACCGCCACCACCTGCAACTGCGATGTAAGAGTTATCAGATTTCTTGTATACGAATGTTCCGCCACCTCCTGCGCCACTTGGGAAAGCGGCAATCGTGTTGGAGTCAGAACCTTTTTGGCCAACAACAATTGAGAGAGTTTCACCTGCAGTTAGTGAAACCTTTATTGACAGGAAAGCACCTTTACCGCCAGCGCCAGATATTCCACCACCTCCAGAAGCTCCAGCTAAATTGATTTGATATAGGCCAGAAGCTGTTGGCGCCCACTCTTGAACTCCCTGAGTATTTATTAATACTTTACCCGCCAATGTTGTGGCTGAATAAGCAGAATTCACTTGCCCTTGGGTTGGCCCATTCATTCCAGAAGCACCAGCATTTGTAAATGAATAGGAAGTTGTAGCGTTTGCTTGATTTGATAATGGAAAAGTGAGGGTGAAAACCGACGAACTGATGAGAAGTGAGGCTGCTGCGATTTTTGATATCTGAGCCCTCATAGGTGCAGGGTACCCCCATGCTTTTAGCATGGATTAGACATTATGGGTAGGGGTTAGATACCCTCGCCCTTCACAATTTTCCAAAACCGAGGGTCCAGGCATATAGCGGCTAAGACCTAGCGGTAGCCGTGTGTTCTAAAAGATGTTTATTACTTGGAGGAAACTTTGGCCGCAGTTAAGAATAAAAATCATGCTCCACGTCGTGTTTCATTCGCAAAGATTCGTGAACCGCTTGAAGTTCCAAATCTACTTTCGCTACAACTAGAGAGTATTGATTGGTTACTAGGTAACGACTCATGGCGCGCTCGCTTAGCTGATGCAGAGAAATCTGCTCGCGGTGAAGTTCCAAGAACATCAGGTCTTGAAGAAATCTTTGAAGAGATTTCACCAATTGAAGATTTCCAAGGAACGATGTCACTTTCATTCCGTGACCATCGATTCGAACAACCAAAGTACTCAATCGCAGAGTGCAAAGAGCGCGATATTACATACGCAGCTCCACTGTTTTTAACTGCAGAGTTCACCAACAACGTAACTGGTGAAATTAAATCGCAAACAGTTTTCATGGGAGATTTCCCATTAATGACACCACGCGGAACTTTTGTTATCAA
>CAITID010000033.1 GCA_903892335.1 uncultured Actinomycetes bacterium | reverse complement strand
GGCACCATTAAGCGCAGTACGTGATTTGAAGAGTTTGCAGCAGTTGCTAAATTGCCACGTAATCCAGAAATTGCCGGAATTACTAAAAGATTCTTTGGCGCAGCCACCGGGGCTACAAAATCTGCTCCAAGTGAGCGTAAACCTTTTTTGCGTTCATCAAAAAGGAATGAACTAACTCGCCCAGATTTTGTCTTGACGGCAACAACTATCGAATCCTCACCCGGAGCCAATGTGTCAACTGCAATATTTTTAGTTGAGTTTGTCGCAATCGTAACCACTTGATTAATGATTAAGCCGGTGGGCGCAAAAATCTCAATTTCAACTGATGACTCACTAAATCCGCTGTTCACAATTGAAAGAATTGATTTACTTGTTAGCGCACCAGAGCCACCTACAAACCATTGTTCACCATTGCTAACAGAACAAGGAACTACAGCTTTCCAAACATTGTTTATAAAAGTAAGTGCGGTTCCGGGATTGCCTTCAACTAAAACAGCTGCGCTGCCAATTGAAATTGAACCGGAGCTCTTGACCGAAAACTTCTTATTCTTTCCTTCAATTAAGCGCCGACCTACCTTTGAATTTGGTAATCCGGCAATTGCAGCCGCTTTGTTATAAGTAGCTGGGCAAACGGTAGCTGGATATGAATAAGTTATTTTTACTTGTTCATTTCTACTAGGCGCTAAATAGGAAATTAAAGAGAATAAGAGCAGCATTACAGCAACAAAAATGTATTTCTGGTTAAATTTAAAGTTTTTCATCAGACCAGCTCCTCAAGTGGAACTTCTTTACGCTTACGGCCCGCTGGTAGCGCTAGAACTATCAAAGTTAGTACTGCAATTAACTGTAAGGAAACCCAACCACGACGGGCACTACCATCATGAATTAATGAAATATCACCAGGCATATCAATCACAAAGGCTGGTATGCCAAACTCTGTTTTAACTAAATCAACATTTCGCCCATTAAGTAATAACTTCCAGGCATCGTCATATTTTTCAGCTAGTAAAATAGTTCCTGCTTTAGCAGCATAAGCACTTGAAGATTTATCATTTGATGCAAGTGAGAATTTTTGTCCATTTGCATCTACTAAAGTAACTCTGGCATTTGCATTATTAACCTTCCAAATGACTCCATCTTTTGTTTCAGAAGACCTTGTAAATCCACCGATACCATCAACAGTTCTAATCAGCGCTGGATCCGCTGGGTTCTTGATAAAAATATATTGAATGCCGTAGCGACCAAGCACTTGGCTAGCTGTTGCACCGGTTCCGCTGACAAGATCAGATATCGCAATCTTTACATCCTCAGGTGTTGCCGATGACATATCTGCATCACCTATTTGTAAATCGCCACCTCTGGTTATGAAGTACTGCAATTGTTCAACATTTTTTCTCATAACTAAGGTTTTTGGTTTGCTTTCTGTGCCGGCAAGATCAGTTATAAACGCTGGAATTACCAACTCCTGATTTGAACGAACCAGAGAGTTAGCACCTGTCGTAGCGGCCCAAATTGGAAAGATTAGTATCGCAACTGCTGTGGCGGTTGCAGTAACTACGGAGAGAAAGTGTCGATATCCAATACTTGTACTTCTTAGAATTGGAATTAATTTTTCAAACAGCGCAAAGGCGGCAAGAAGTGCTAGCAGCTGTGCAAATATAATTATTGAACCAGTCCAGATTCGCTGCGCTGCGCTGCCATTACCTACAACATAATAATTAGATAAAGTTGCAGCAAAAAATATTGTTAAGATTCCAATCAACCCATAATCTCGGTATTCTGCTGAAATAAGTGAGGTAATTAAAAATAACAAAAATGGTGCTATTAAAAACAAAGCTGGTGATGTGGCACCACCTGGATTAAATAGTAGGACCGATGTAAAGCCAGCACTTTCAACAGAAAGTCCGGGTTCAACTAGGCCGCGTAGTGGATGGAAGATAAATGAGAATGCCCAAGGAATGTTCATGGCTATTGGGGCCAAAATCAGAATTAATCTATTTTTTATCTGCTTATCATTTAAATTATTCAAAATCTCATCGAACTTTGTTTTCCTCCAATTGCCAGAATCATTAAAGTAATCTTTGACGATAAAACCTATCTGCAGCAGGATCCAGGTGATCGCAAACAGTGGCGAAAAGGCGACAGCAACTCCGGCTACAAGTGCGATCATGGCTAATCTGCGAGTTGAAAACTGAGCAATTGATTTATCTTTTATAAACAAAGTAAAGAGAATTGGCAGAATAAAGGCAATTGCTATTGTGCCGATTCGCCCCTGATTTATTGAGGTTAGTACTACCGGTGAAAATGCATAAAGCAGGGCAGCAAAAAATGATGAGTATTTACCTAACTTAAATCTAGTTGCGGTCCGATAGAAAATTAGGAAGCAAATGGTTGGAGCCAAGAAAAAGGTTAGAGTTAAAAAGGTTTGAGGGTTACCTAAGGTAATTGCAGAACCAATAGCAATAATTGGCAGCCAAGTTGGCACAGCAGCAGAGCTTCCAAGTCCTACTAAGTGCCAGGAATCTACATATCGCCGAATTAAATCCATCGCAGAATCAGGGGCAATCGCTAACGCACCACCAGCAATTGAGCCAAATCTATTTCGAGAGTAAAAGATTGAGATACCGATTGTTATTAGAAATCCGAAGAGCATTGGAAGTTTTAATAATGATCTTAATTTTGTAAAACTCTTAGTTGGCAAAATTTGTAGTTCATC
>CAITID010000032.1 GCA_903892335.1 uncultured Actinomycetes bacterium | reverse complement strand
TCCAACTACAACCTCAAATGCTTTGACTTTGGCGCGGGTAAAGGAGAACAACACTGCAAGTAGCTGTTGGTCGATAATTAACGGCAATGTTTATAACTTGACTACTTGGATCTCAAGCCACCCTGGTGGAAAATCTGCAATTACTTCACTTTGTGGCATAGATGGCACATCAGCCTTTAACTCACAGCACCGTAATGAGAGCAGGCCTGAATCAAGGCTGGCAACTTACTTGCTAGGTAAGTTAACTTCTTAATTGCGATATCTACAACGTTTTTTTCAAATCTTGCTTGGCGTATCACTGGCATATGCCGGAACTACTCACCTAACAACTAGTCGCCAAGAGTTTCAAGCCCAGGTGCCAACCTGGTTGCCACTAGATGCTGATTTTGTTGTGATTGCATCCGGCATAGTTGAAATTTTGTTAGGTATCGCGCTACTTACATTGTGGCCTTATCGCAGGCCGGTCGGCTTAATCGTTGCAATCTTTTTTATCTTAATCTTTGCTGGCAATATAAATCAATATGTAAATGGCATAGATGCTTTTGGCTTAGATACTGATCAAGCCCGCCTTACTCGTTTGTTCTTCCAACCAGTACTAGTTGCCTGGGCATTATGGTCAACTTGTGCTTGGGAAATTGTGAAGAGTTGGCGCAAAGCGTAAATCACTAGGATGTGCGATTAGCTTTAATCAGTAAGTAATTAAACGCTGCAACAACTACAGAGCTTCGATTTGCAGCCACCCATTTATAGCCTTTATCACCCAGTGGCCCACTTACTTTAAGAATAAATGCAAATACTCGGTTTTTACGTTTTCTAAGTAAGTAAATAACCGCTTTGATGCCAGGATAGGTTTTGCCATCTTCAATCACATGAAGTTGCTCTGCGCACTGATTAATTGTTAAGCCAAAACGAGAGAGATCAGCGCTTTGATAAGGGATTGCCGTTACTACCAACTTTTTTTCTACCCATACCAAGCAGTTCTTGCAGAACTCACACTGGCCATCATAAATTACGGTAATTTCTTGCTGCATTATTACTTGCGCCAAAGCCTTATCTGATCCAATAAATTCATTACAGTTAAACTCTCAGGAATTGGTATTTATTGAATCTTGGATTTTTTAGATTCCTTACGTGTTGCAAAGGCAAAGATTGCTAAGCCGGTAACTAGTGCGCCAGCTCCTACGCCATAGGAAATTACATCCCCACCACGATTTGAATCCACAAATACACCAACGAAGACCACAGCAATAATTGCTACAACCACACCGATTAACTTAGATTTTAAATCATCTAAGTCATAAACCTTTAGCCACTGCGGCACATCCAACTCGGCATCAATGAATAGTTCATATAGGCCATATCCAATTACGAGAAGCACAGTTCCAAGCAAAATAGCATCAACTGCTGTTAGCACCTCTACGATCGACTCTTTTAAACTTAACTTATTCTCAATACTTTCAACAATTACAACTACCATCTCAAATGATCCTCTTGCCATTAAAAGCAGCGCTCCTAAGATGGAGGCAACGGAAGGGATGATTACTGCGTATCTAGTTACGCCTAAGAGTTTCTTCATAATGAGGGCAATTGTAGCCCTATGCATTTAACTTGCCACCTTCTGCGCAGGTTATGCCAGTGCTACCCTTGCGATAAGGACAACGACCAAGGCTTTGGAAAGGCCTAATTAAATGAAAATGTTGTTTGTATTTGTGATTATCTACTTCATCTCTGTGCCACTACTTGTTTATATAGTCCAGAAGTAGACCAAGCTTGAAAACTCTTTTAACTATTTGAAGATCTAAGTAAATATGAGAGCTATCCAATTCACCCAGTTTCAAGCTTCACTTTCTGTTGTTGATATCCCAATTCCTGTGCCAAGTGATGCTGGTGTGGTTATTAAAGTTGAGGCAACTGGATTGTGCCGAAGTGATTGGCATGCCTGGATGGGCCATGACTCAGATATTGTTTTGCCGCATGTGCCAGGACATGAATTCGCTGGAAGTATCACAGCAGTTGGAGGTTTAGTTAAGAACTTTAAGGTCTCAGACCGGGTAACAGTCCCCTTTGTATGTGGCTGCGGGAAGTGCATATATTGCTTGCGTGGTGATGCTCAGGTTTGCCCAACCCAAACCCAACCAGGCTTTACCCACTTTGGATCTTTTGCTGAGTACGTAGCAATTGATAATGCAGATTTTAATTTAATCAGTATTACGCCCCAGATTTCTTTTTCAACCGCAGCATCCCTTGGCTGTCGCTTTGCCACCTCATACCGCGGCTTAGTTAAGCGAGCAAAGGTTAAGAAAGATGAGAAGGTTGTTGTCTTTGGATGTGGCGGCGTTGGACTAAGCGCGATCATGATTGCTAAAGCAAAAGGCGCCACTGTCTACGCCGTTGATGTAAATGATGAAGCACTAGCAATTGCTTCTTCCCTTGGCGCCCACGCAATTAATTCAAAGAGTGTTGATCCGGCTGCGTTTATGCAAAATCTAGGAGGCGCCGATATTGCAATTGACGCACTCGGTAGTGAGGCAACAGCTGGTGCGTCAATACTTTGCCTTGCAAGGTGCGGGCGGCATTTGCAATTAGGACTAATGCTCACACCAACTGGTTTATCTGCAATACCAATGGCAAG
>CAITID010000031.1 GCA_903892335.1 uncultured Actinomycetes bacterium | reverse complement strand
ATCCTTTAATTTTAAGTTGGGAACAGACTCAAAGATTAATTGTTTTGCCTTTGAGATAGTTGACTCTGCCAACTGATCGATTGCACTATCGGTAGCAATGGGTTTAATCATTTTTCCATAATTTCTTTAAGCATCACCAAACTCTTACCCATAGCCTTTGGCACCCAATTTTGCGGCTTGCGTTTTTTAATAAACCACAATCCCCGGGCACGCCTTGCATCCCAAGACTCCGTCACCTTTGTAGTGTTCTCATCTATTTTATTCAACTCATAGCGCCAAACGTTGTGTAATAAATGTTGCCAGGCGATTGCGTTATCTTCTTTAAACTCAATTACTTGATTGCTAATAGCGTAGGGCAACCCTTGCTTCATCTTCATCCCAAATTTTGCACCTAGGAATAATTTAGATGGCCCTGCAAAGGAACCTTTCACCATGCCGGAACCATCCATCAATGAATGGTTTTTGGGATGAGCCAGAAATTGAAAAATCTCTGAAGCTGGTCGATTGATTATTAATTGTGCTTTATAGAAATACTCTTCACCGGTATCAATTATTTCTGCTCTTGCGCTCATAATTACCGCCTGCTTTTAATGCGAAGAGTTTTCCGGACGTTCATACTCCAGTACAAATCCAATAACTGAGAAAATTAGAACACCTGCTGCGATTAAAGTAAGCCACCAACCGATGATTAATCCAAGTCCCACAGCGGTCATTGCAAGTCCAACTGGAAGTGGCCACCATGAATGTGGTGAAAAGAAGCCCATCTCGCCTGCTCGATCTGCGATCTCACCTTCAAGATTATCCTCAGGTAATGTGCCACCTGATCTGCGATCGGTGAACCATAAGTAAAAACCAACAATAAATGCCAAACCACCACTTAAACCAATTGCAGTAATTCCAACAGCTTCCCCGCCGATTTGCCAATACAAAATTGCTGTTAGCAGATAAAAAACTGCCAGACCGTTAAATAACTGCCAACCAATTTTCATTAATGTTTGCTCGTGTCTGCCATGTGCGGATGATGTAAATCAAAAGCTGGTCGCTCACTTCTAATTCTTGGCATTGATGTGAAGTTGTGTCGCGGTGGTGGACATGAAGTTGCCCATTCAAGAGACCCACCAAAACCCCAAGGATCATCAACAGTGACCTTAGGTGAATTTTTGCTCTGCCAAATATTGATAAAGAATGGAATCATTGAGAGTGCAAGTAATCCTGAGCCAACTGTTGAAATCATATTCATGCCAGTAAACCCATCAGAGGCTAAGTAATCGGCGTATCTGCGAGGAAAGCCTTTAATTCCCAACCAGTGTTGAATTAAAAAAGTTGTGTGGAAGCCAAAAAACAAAGTCCAGAAGTGAATTTTGCCCAGGCGTTCATTTAACATGCGGCCGGTAAATTTTGGCCACCAGAAGTAGAACCCAGCAAACATTGCAAAGACCACAGTTCCAAACAAAACGTAGTGGAAGTGGGCAACTACAAAGTATGAAGCCGAAACCGCAAAATCAAGCGGTGGGCTAGCCAAAATGATTCCAGTTAATCCACCGAATAGGAAAGTAACTAAGAATCCCAAAACAAAGAGCATTGGCGTATCAAATGAGATTGAGCCTCGCCACATTGTGCCAATCCAGTTAACAAATTTAACGCCTGTTGGAACACCAATTAAAAATGTCATAAAGGAGAAGAACGGCAACAAAACTTGCCCGCTAGCAAACATATGGTGCGCCCAAACCGATACAGACAAAGCTGAGATTGCAATGGTGGCAGCAATTAAACCTTTATATCCAAAGATTGGCTTGCGACTAAAGACTGGCAGAATTTCAGTTGCAATACCAAAAAATGGCAGAGCCAAGATATAAACCTCAGGATGACCAAAGAACCAAAATAGATGCTGCCACAACATGGCGCCACCATTAGCTGGATCAAAAATATGACTGCCAAATAACCTATCTGACTCTAGAGCCAAGAATGCTGCTGCTAGTGGTGGGAAAGCAAGTAAAACTAATATTGATGTTAAGAGTACGTTCCAAGTAAAGATTGACATGCGGAACATAGTCATACCAGGTGCGCGCATTGTAAAAATAGTGGTTATGAAATTAACGCCACCAAGAATTGTTCCCACGCCACCAATTGCTAAACCAACTAACCAAAGATCCGCGCCGATACCCGGTGAGTACTGGGCATTTGATAAAGGTGCATAAGCGGTCCAACCAAATGATGCGGCGCCACCTGGTGTTAAGAATCCAATAAAGGCCATAGTTCCACCAAACAAATACAACCAGTAAGACAGCATATTTAATCTTGGAAAAGCTACATCTGCTGCGCCGATTTGAAGTGGCATGATCACATTTGCAAAGCCGACAAAGAGCGGAGTAGCAAACATGAGTAACATGATGGTTCCGTGCATAGTAAAGATTTGGTTGTACTGCTCGTTGCTTAAAAATTGCATTCCTGGACGGGTAAGTTCAGCGCGCAGCGCCATTGCTAAAATTCCACCAATTAAGAACCAAACAAAGGAAGTAATTAAATAAAGATAACCAATAGTTTTATGATCAGTTGAGGTTATGAATTTAACAAACAACTTTCCTTTGCTCGTCGGAGCATTGGCCACCTTTGTGATGGAAGGTTTGGTAGCGTAAGTTGTCATGCATTCCCCGCCTTATCTAGTTCAATCTGATTTAGATCACGTAAAGATTGTATGTATGCCGCATAAGCTGAAGGTGAAATGACTTCAACGTTAAACAACATTTGTGAGTGGTTGCGCCCGCACAAAATATTACATCTGCCTGGGTAGGAACCGATTTTATTGGCGGTGAACTCCAGTTGATTTTCTACTCCGGGCAGGTTCTGCATCTGAATCATGAAGGCTGGAATCCAGAAGCCATGTACAACGTCATTTGAATTAATCGTGAATTTAACTTTTTCACCTTGCGGCAGATACAGGGTGGGTGCTTGTGCTGGTGTGCCTGTAACGGATGCGGCTGGAAAATCACCAGCTTCTTTATAGGTAAATTGCCAAGACCATTGAAATCCATTCACATCGATAATGTGTGAAACTTGTGAATCCGGAGATACTTTTACAATCTCTTTCTCTTTTACCGCTGTGAAATAGAACAAAACCGCAACAATTAAAAACGGAATTATCGTGAAAGTAATTTCAATAAAATTATTCTCGTGGGTTTGCTTAGGAAAAGCATCATCCTTCTTACGGTGAAATACGACTGTCCACATAATCAATGCCAAAGTGATTAAACCAACTACGGCAGCGGCTATCCAAGCTCCTTGCCATAGTGAAAGTGATTGATCATTTACGCTAGTGATACCTTTTTCAAAGCCCAAACCAGGTATTTCATCTGCAGAGCAACTAGTTACGAGCAAGGCAGCGAGTGATCCCAAAACCACCGTTTTTACTTTGCTCAAGCGCATGGGGATAAGGATAACCTTGCGCCTGAGTTGGTTCACTCCGGAAGGGCAGCGTGCAGCGGGTGGTTCGTATCACAAGCGGGTTTCAGCAAGAGGCTAGCCTTAATTTGAGTTCGCCGGATCTTATTTCGCATCTTTTTGAAAAAGGATGGCCTAATCCGGAAAAAATAAACTCAGATTCCCGGGAAGTAGCACTGCTTTTAAATGAAGCTCGAAATAGCTTCGCAAAATTTTTGCAAGTAGAGCATGAAGAGATTAATTTTCTAGGTGAAGTTAATTTGGGATTTCATTTAGGCCTAACAGGCTTATTAAATCCTGATAGCAGTTTAATTTACTCTGAAATTGATAAGCAGGAAGTTTTTGCAGTAGCCGACTTTTTCGAAAAATCTGGTGGCAAGCTGCAAAGCATTTCAGTCAATGCACAAGGTTTAATCGAAGATTTCCAATCCAAAACCAATGATGTAATTTGCTGGCAGGTGGCAAATGGTGAGACTGGAATCCTCCAGCGAAATCTGCTTAATGATTCAAAGATTTTTGCAGATTGCACATCTAGTGGAGTTGATCATTTACCAACCTTTAAGTACCAGAGCGCCCTCTTTGATAGTAGGAGCTGGCAAGGACCTGCTGGCCTAGGTATTTTAATTGTTAAAAATGATGCGATTTGGCGAAACCCACTTCCCCACAATGACTACACAAAGGTGCCAAACTCTTATTCAGTACCACTTGTCTTAGCAAGTGCGCTTGCACTTGAAAGTTATATGGCAGAGCAAAATAAAGATTTTGGTTATAGAGAGATTATTCTTAAAGCTTTGAATAACTCTGGGTTAGATTTTTACACGCCGAGCTCAGACAAATTCCTACCTCGAAATTTATCCCTAGTTTTTCCTGATTTAGAGGCTGACCGATTAGTGCTGTTGCTGCAAGACCTAGGGTTCGCAGTTGATTCTGGATCTGCTTGTCGCTCCGCTGACATGGTGCCTAGCCATGTTTTAAGTGCAATGGGCGCAAAAGTGACTGGAAATATTAGGATTACATTTCATCAAAGCACAACTGCTGCGCAAGTTAATGATCTTGCAAATGGCTTAATTAGTGCAGTTAAGACCCTAAGAGGAATTTAACTCTTTAAATTAACTACTAAGTGCGGGGTGATTTCATTGGCAGCTAAATCTCCGTATGCTTTTCTAAATCTTTCAAGAAAATCTGCTTTGGTAAATCGATACTCTTGAGTTCCAGTCGTTTCAATACAGTAAGTTGCCAGCATTGAACCCAATTGTGCGCAGCGCTCGTGTCCTAATCCCCAAGAAAGTCCAGCGATAAAGCCTGATCTAAAGTTATCGCCAACTCCAGTTGGATCAACCTTGCCTTCCTCTTTCGGTACTGAGACATAAATGGTTTCTTTGCCATGCTCCTCAATCTGCGCCCCTTTAGAACCAAGTGTTACTACTCGCACTTGTACTCGATCAAATAATTGGCGATCGGTCCAGCCAGTTTTTTGAATGGCAAGTGCTAATTCGTACTCATTTAAAAATAAGTATTTGGCGCCATCAATTAATTGCGCAATCTCCTCACCGCTCATGCGCGCCATTTGCTGTGATGGATCTGCGGCAACTGGAATCTTTAACTCTCGCGCCATATCGCTATAGCGCATCATCGCTTCTGGATCATCTGGTGAAATAACAAGTAAATCAAATGGGCCAGTTTTTGCAATGATCGGTGCTAATTCAATATTACGAGCCTCACTCATTGCTCCTGGAAAAAATGATGCAATTTGATTTAACTCTGTATCAGTTGTCACCATGAATGTTGCTGTGTGGAGTTTTTCGGAAACTAGAACATGTGAAGTATCTACGCCATGCCTAATTAGCCAAGCCTCGTAATCAACCCAATCCTTACCAACTGCAGCTAAGAGAATTGGCTTTAACCCAAGAGCACCCATTCCAAAAGAAATATTTGCACCACATCCCCCGCGGCGAATTTCTAAAGTATCTACGAGAAAGGAGAGGGAAACTTTGGCAAGTGAGCCAGCAACAAGTGAGTCGGTAAATTTACCGTTGAAGCTCATTATGTGATCGCCGCCGACTGAGCCAGCGACTGCAACCCTCATTTTGTAAAGATTCTTAATTAATTAAAAGAATCACCGCATGCACAAGAGCCCTGTGCATTTGGATTATCAATAGTGAATCCTTGCTTTGCAATTGTGTCTACAAAATCAATTGCTGCGCCCATTAGATATGGCGTACTCATTTTGTCGGTCACAACTTTTACTGAACCAAACTCAGTAATGGTGTCACCATCTAGTGCGCGATCATCAAAGTAAAGTTGGTAGCGAAGTCCTGAACAGCCACCAGGTTGCACAGCAACTCTAAGCGCTAAATCATCTCGGCCCTCTTGGCTTAGAAGCGCGGCAACTTTTTCAGCCGCAACTGGTGTTAATGAGATACCGCCAGTTGTGATCTTCACATCGGTTGCAGCAGTTGTTGCAGGAGATGTCTCTGTACTCATTTTCATCCATTTCTATCGGCTTACAAAAGGTATAAATCTATAGGCATAGATTACTAGCCGTTTAAGATAAATGTCTCCTCAAAGGCTATCTACCTTTAGGATTATCGAATGGCTTTGAGTGATCTACTTCTACTGGGTGAGGGACGAGATCTGCGCAGTGAGCGTGGTGTTTCCTGTGATGGCCAACTGCCATCGGCTAGTGATCCTAAATTAGTAGAACGAGCCATTGCGGCGCGAGCGGCATTAGGGGATGAAGTGATGATCTTGGGCCATCATTACCAACGCGATGAGGTTATTGATTTCGCTGACATCCGCGGTGACTCCTTTAAATTAGCGCAAGCTGCTGCCGATAATCCCCAAGCTAAATACATTTTTTTCTGTGGCGTTCACTTTATGGCCGAAAGCGCCGATATTTTAACAACATCTGAGCAGCAGGTAATTTTGCCAGATTTATCTGCTGGTTGTTCGATGGCAGATATGGCAAGTAGCGTTCAAGTAAATGATTGCTGGGCGCAACTAGAAAAATTAAATTTAGGTAGTAAAACTATTCCAATCACATACATGAACTCATCCGCAGCCATTAAAGCTTTTACTGGAAAAAATGGTGGCGCAGTGTGCACATCATCAAATGCCGAACGCGCAATGAAGTGGGCTTTTGAAAAAGGAGAAAAAGTACTATTTCTACCCGATCAGCACCTAGGAAGAAATACTGCAGTTTTAAAATTAGGTCTGACGTTAGATGATTGCGTTATCTGGAATCCATGGAAAAGCAATGGTGGATTAACTGAGGAGCAAATACGCAATGCCAAGGTAATTCTTTGGCGCGGTCATTGCTCAGTTCATGGTCGCTTTTCACTTGAGAACATAAAGGATGCGCGCAGCAAACTAGCGGATGTAAAAATCTTGGTTCATCCAGAGTGCCAGCATGAAGTAGTTGCAGCAGCTGATGTTGTTGGAAGCACCGAAATGATTATTCAAACCATCACTAACGCCCCGGCCGGATCAAGTTGGGCTATTGGTACTGAGTTAAATTTAGTTCAGCGATTAGCTAATGAGAATCCTGACAAAAATGTAATTTTTCTCGATAAAACCATCTGCTACTGCAGCACAATGAACCGAATTGATCTACCTCACCTAGTTTGGGCGATGGAGTCATTGGTAGGTGGTGAAGTAGTCAACCAAATCCGTGTATCTCCTGAGATTGCTAAGCATGCCAAAGTTGCATTAGATCGAATGTTGGCTCTACCGTAGCCGCATGAGTAAAGCATCTGATAAGAAAGTGGCTAGCAAAAAAGGTAAGCCAACGCCCAAGCGCAAGGTTGCGCAGGCAAAAACTAAAAACTCAATTCTCTCCCCTAACGCCTCAAAGTTAGATAAAAAAAGATTAAAGGAGCAAAGCCGCCTTCGCAGATTAGAGTCGCGCGCCGCCTTTATGCGTGGTGAAGAAAGCGCCCTGCCGCCAAGAGATAGAGGTGTTGCAAAGAGATTTGTCCGCAATTATGTAGATAGCCGTCGGACCGTCTCAGAATACTTCTTAGTTCTAATCATGGTCGTATTGTTTTTAACGCTAATTCCAAATCCACAGGTTCAAATTTTTGCAATAGTGGTTATGTATACCGCTATGTTGTATGCATTCATTGATGGATTCTTGCTAACTCGTCGAATGAAGAAAATAATTTCACTTCGATATCCAGGTGAATCAACCCGAGGAATTGGTATGTATGCCTGGCTTAGATCTACTCAAATGCGTAGATTGCGCGCACCTGCGCCTCAAGTAAAAGTTGGCGAGAAGCCGCTTTAAGCTCTTGGTTTTGGCGAAATAGTTTTAGCTGGATCAACTTCGGCAACCGTACCGATCGCAAGATCAATCTCTTGCATGATCGATGCATCTAATTTAACGCCACTTGCCTTCACATTTTCCTTTATTTGAGCCGGCTTTGTAGCGCCAATTATTGCGCTAGAAACATTTGGGTTTTGAAGAACCCAGGCAATGGCCAATTGTGCAGGCGTTAAATCAACTTTTTTGGCAATCGGAATCAGTTTTTGTACAGCAGTCAAAACATCATCATTCATAAATCTAGAGATCATATTGGCGCCACCTTTTTTATCAGTAGCTCTTGATCCAGCCGGTGCTTTTTTGCCAGGTAGATACTTTCCAGTTAGCACGCCTTGACCAATTGGTGACCAAACAATTTGGCCGATCCCTTCCTTCGCAGACAATGGGATCACGGCAGATTCAATTACCCGCCACAACATTGAATATTGTGGCTGGCTGGATACAAATCTGTTGTAATCCTTTGCATCTTGAATCTTTAATGCCGCCGAAATTTGCTCTGCGTTCCACTCTGAAAAACCAATGTAGTGCACCTTGCCTTGGCGAATCAGATCATCAAAAGCACTTAACGTCTCTTCAAGTGGTGTCTCATAATCGAATCGATGTGCTTGATATAGGTCTATGTAATCCGTCTTTAATCGCTTGAGTGAAGCGTTGCAAGATTCCATAATATGTTTTCGAGAGAGCCCACGATCATTTTTGCCAGTACCAGTTGGCCAATAAACTTTAGTAAATAGCTCATAGCTCTCGCGGCGGTATCCCTTTAGTGCCTTTCCTAAAACCGACTCGGCTTTGGTTCCGGCATAGACATCTGCAGTGTCATAACTTGTAATTCCTTGGACAAACGCCTCTTTAACGCATTTGATCGCCGCTTCGGCCTCCACCTGGGAGCCATGTGTGATCCAATTTCCATAGGTGATCTCAGAAACATACATTCCAGTACTGCCAAGGCGTCTGTGTTCCATATTTGAACCCTACTTTAAAATTTGCGTTATGCAACACCTGCTCTCCCGATCTAGTACCGCTGGCGAGCGTGGCGAATCGCCCTGAACTTTTTTTAGTTCTATGATCGGCCAACCATCCACTACCGGATGAAAATTAAATATTGAAGCTTGAAAAGATTTAAATGCTCCAATGGAGTTACGTAGGGGAAGCTAGTGAAAATCTAGCGCTGACCCGCAACCGTGAAAATTAATTTTAAAATTGATTTAAGTCGGATTACCTACTCAACTCTTCTTACATCCAACCGTCGAGGAATACGGTGCGACAGATGCTCAGTTTTTTTGGGTCTCTTTGCCCTCGTATGACTCTCATCTAGAGAGGCTTTACATGTTTTCTGTAACTACTATTAAGCAAGTTCTGCCGCGAATTATTGCGGTCCTTCTGTTAACCCTCACATCAACTTTGGCATTGGCCAATCCAGCAGCTGCTGAAAAAGGTTATCGCTACTGGGGCTACTTCCAAGCAGCACCCGAAAGTGATGATTGGGTTGCAGCTATGACTGGTCCAACTGTAAAACTTAAAGATGGCGCAGTTGAAGGCTGGTCTTTTAGCATCAGCAATGAAGCTGTTCCTGCTGCGACACCAAGTAAGAGCGCAGATTTTGCAACACTATGTGCTGGCATTCCTGCTGCTAGTGGGAAGATCAGAGTTGGTTTAGTAATTAATTTCGGGCCAGAGATAATCGCACCAAATAATGAAATGCCACCAAACTCCATATTTAATTGTGCTCTGGTGAAAAAAGATGCAACCGGCATAGATGTTTTAAACACCGCTGTTTCAGTGCGCAATGACAAGGGCGGATTGCTTTGCGGAATTGAAGGTTACCCAGCAAATGAGTGTGGTCCTGAAGTTGATATGCCATCAGCGGAGGCAATTGCTGCGCAATCCGAAGAAAGTGAAGAAGCTCGAGAGCTTGAAGCAGAGATGGAGTTTGCGCCAATAATCGCCGTTGTATTGGCAGCACTACTAGCCATTACTCTGGCAATAACTGTTAAAAAACGCAAAAGAATGTAACTAGATAGAAAAATTCTAGTAACAGATGAACTCAATAACCTGGTGGATTTGGTCGCTGGCAGTTGCCATTTCAGCAATTCGAAGCGACCAATTCCTCATTCCAATAATGAGCATCTTGGTGTTTATCTATGTTGTGACTAAGCGTGGAACAAATACCGTTTGGGGCAACTCCTTTAAGTTTTCTATTCAGTTAGCAATTTCAGCACTGATCATTAGATTTATCTTTGCCGTTCTAATTGGAACACAGCTACCGGGTGAGGTCTTGTTTACACTTCCCCAAATTCAAATGCCAGATTTTCTAGTAGGTATTCGAATTGGAGGCGGAGTTACCGAGGCACGATTGCTTTCGGTGCTGGATGAGAGTTTAACCTTTGCATTAATTGTGATTGCATTTGGAGCGGCAACTTCTCTCTCTTCACCAATTGCACTGATCAAAATGATATCTAGTCGGATCTATTTGTTTGGCGTAACGCTAATTATTGCGTTCTCAGTGCTGCCTCAAATTGTTGCTTCTTATCAACGCGTGAAAATGGCTCGCAAATTTCGAGGTGAGGCGAAAATTAACCTACGAAATTTCAATAAAATTCTTACGCCAGTTCTTGAAGAAAGTCTTGAAAAAGCAATTGATCTTTCCGCAGCAATGGAAAGTAGAGGCTTTGGTTACAGCAAGCGACCTACCCGCTATCGCGCAGAAGCGTTCAATTTTACTGATTTGCTAATCACATCAATCAGCATCTACCTATTGTTGTTCCTGCCAACTCTGCTTTCATCCTTAACCTTAGTTTTTGCTCTACTCATATTCATTGCCTTTGCCAGCGCACCTCTGTGGATTACTAAGCCTTTGCAGGTCGCAAGATGATCTCATTTGAAAACGTTTCCTTGGTTTATCCAAACTCTAAGAAAACTATTTTAGAGAATTTAACTTTTTCGGTAAATGAAAGTGAATTAATCCTAATTATCGGTTTAACCGGTGCTGGCAAAAGCAGTTTCATGAGGTTAATCAATGGTGTTATTCCACACCACACAGCCGGAATTCTAAATGGTGAAATAACCGTTGCCGGTCAATCAATTAATCAGTTAAAACCTGGAGAGCTATCTGGAATTATCGGTATCGTCGGACAAAACCCACTTAATGGATTTGTTACAGATCAAGTTGAAGATGAAATTGCCTTTGGCCTGGAAACAAATGGTGTTGATCCCACCATTATTCGCCGAAGAGTTGAAGAGGTGATTGATTTACTATCTCTGCAGGCAATTAGAAAGCGAAGCCTGTCTTCACTTTCTGGTGGTGAACAACAAAGGGTTGCAATTGGATCAGCACTCGTAATGAATCCAAAGGTTTTAGTCCTTGATGAACCAACTAGCGCTCTTGATCCTGTGGCTGCTGAAGAGGTGCTGGCAATCATTAATAAGCTTGTGCATGATCTTGGTTTAACAGTAATCATGGCAGAGCATAAATTAGAACGAGTAATTCATTTTGTGGACCGAATTGTTTTGGTTAAAGGAGATGGGCAAATTGAAGTTGGCTCGCCTCAAGAAATTATGGCAAAGAGTGATATAAATCCGCCTATAGTTAGAGCTGCAAAATTCTTAAAGCTTGATCAATTACCTCTGTCGGTCCGGGATCTAAAGCGAGTAACAAGTAGTTGGCAACTCTCCACAAAGCCCGTGAATTTTGATAAAAAAATAAAGCAAGAGCCGATTATTCAAATCAGCCGTTTATCTGCAACATACAATGATCAAGAGGTACTCAAAGGCGTTGAATTAAATTTTGATAAAGGTGAAATTGTTGCGATCATGGGTAGAAATGGCGCAGGCAAGAGCACTCTGCTTCGGTCGATCGCTGGTGGCTTAAAGATTAAATCAGGTGAAGTAAAGGTTGCAGGTAATGTGCCGGATCAATTAATTGGAAGGGATTTCACAGATTTAATTGGCTACGTTCCGCAAGAGCCAGCTGATCTTTTTTTTGGCGTTAGCGTGGTTAGTGAATGTGCACATACTGATCAACATAATGGTCTAAGTAATGGGGCCACCCAGGGGTATCTAAATCGCCTAACGAAATCAATTAATTGGAATTCACATCCAAGGGATTTATCAGAGGGCCAGAAATTACTTTTGGCCCTTGCGATAGTTCTCGTAACCAAACCAAAAATCTTGCTACTTGATGAACCGACAAGAGGTTTGGATTATCGAGCAAAAGATGAGTTAACCCAGATTTTAAAAGAGGTCGCAGGAACTGGGGTTTGTGTTGTTTTGGCAACTCATGACGTTGAGTTAGTCGCTGAATTAGCCAGCCGAATTGTTGTAATTGCAGATGGTGAAATCATCTCAGATGGCCTTACTAGGCAGGTTCTAACCTCCTCACCCGCTTTTGCGCCACAAATAAATAAAGTTTTCGCGGGCCAGAATTGGCTTACCGTCGCCGATTTAATTGATGCACAAATAGAGCGAGATAAATAAAAATGCTCAAACGAAGTTCATACCTATTAGCACCGGTCTCCTTACTTGGCCTACTAGCTTTTACCTGGCCACTTTTCATTCCGGAATCAAACTTTTTTCTATTTCAAGGCAGCAACACCAAATGGCTTGCCGCCGCTGTTTTACCAATCGCAATATTGTTATTTATTTTTGAAATCAATTACAGCGGATTAGATTCAAAATCTGTTGCCTTACTCGGCGTATTTGCAGCACTAATTTGCGCACTGCGTTTACTTGGAGCAGGTGCAATCGGAATTGAACCAATTTGGTTTTTGTTAATTTTAATCGGCAGAGTATTTGGCCCAAACTTTGGCTTTACCCTTGGCGTTACATCCTTATTTGCATCAGCTTTACTTACTGGGGCAATTGGTCCATGGCTGGCATTTCAAATGTTAGCCGCCGGATGGGTAGCAATGTTTGCTGGATACATTCCAAGGAAGGTAAGTGGAAAACTTGAGATATTTGTAATCAGTGTTTATGCGATTATTGCAACACAGTTCTTTGGCATCGTAATGAATCTACAACTTTGGCCGTGGTTAATTGGCACGGATTCACAATTATCTTATGTAGCATCTGGTGCGGTAATTGATAACTTGCAAAGATTTGCCCTTTTTCATCTTGCAACATCGCTATCTTGGGATATTCCACGAGCCATCTTTACGGTAATTTTAATCTCAATTGCAGGCAAACCTATTTTGGTTGCACTGCGTAGGGCAAAAGTGAAACTTGAAAAAACTTCTAGCGGACCCGGGATTCAACAAAGGGTGGCTTAACAATCTCAGCCTGACTTACCCGCCCGCGCACATCTATATTTACAGTATCGCCAATTTTCAATGATGGGCTTAGTAAGGCCAGAGCAACTCCATGCTTTAGTGAGGGTGAGAATGTGCCGCTGGTAATTTCTCCACAATTCTTGCCATCGACAGATTGAACACTCATGCCTGGTCTTGGAATAGCTCTATCTAAAACTTTTAATCCCCTAAGCAATCGCTTAACGCCATCAGATTTTTCTGCAGCTAATGCTGATGATCCTAGAAATACTCCTTTGTTTAATGCCACCGCCCAACCAGAGTTGGCTTGCAAGGGTGAAATCTCAGTTGATAATTCATGCCCATGCAAGGAGTAACCCATTTCGGTACGCAATGTATCTCGGGCGCCAAGTCCGCAAACTCTTCCTTTTGCTTTGTGAACAGCTGTGATTAAAAGTTGCCAAAATTCTTGCGCCACCTGCCAATTTGGCAGAAATTCATAGCCAAACT
>CAITID010000030.1 GCA_903892335.1 uncultured Actinomycetes bacterium | reverse complement strand
TTTGGTCGCTTAATTACCGCAATGGTTACCCCATTTAAAAAAAGCGGGGAGATTGATTGGGCCGGACTAGAAAAAATTGCAGCACATCTAATTGCAACAGGCCATGATGGCATTGCAGTAAATGGCACAACTGGTGAGGCACCAACTACAAGTGATGATGAAAAAGATCAGATTATTAAAGCAGTTCGTGGCGTTGTCGGTGCAAATGTAAAAATCATTGCTGGTGCTGGAAATAATGAAACTTCGCACTCAGTTGAACAAGCAAAGCGCGCTGCTAAAGCTGGCGCCGATGCACTTTTAGTAGTAACTCCTTATTACAACAAACCACCACAGGCTGGAATCGCAGCGCACTTTACGGCGATGGCTGATGCCACCGATCTACCAGTAATGATGTATGACATACCAGGGCGCACTGGCGTAGAGATTGAAAGTGACACAATTGTTAAGTTAGCTGAACATAAAAATATTGCTGCGTTAAAAGATGCCAAAGGAAATCCAGCGGCCACTTCTTGGGTAATTAAGCGAAGTGGTATTCCGGTTTACTCTGGCGATGATATTTTAAATCTTCCACTACTTTCAGTTGGCGCAGTTGGATTTGTCTCTGTTTGTGGCCATACCGTTGGCGCAGATTTAAAAGCAATGTTGAACTCATGGTTTGCTAATGATTGGGCTGGCGCACTTGAGATACATCAAAAATTACTTCCAGTATTTACCGGCACCTTCCGCACTCAAGGAGCGATCTTGACAAAGGCTGCCTTAAATTTAATGGGTCTACCTGGTGGTTTCACCAGATTGCCACTTGTTGATGCAACGGATGCGCAGATCGCGCAGTTAAAGTTGGATCTACAAGCTGGTGGCGTTAACTTAAAGTAAATAATGAATCATCCCCATCCTGGTCTGCCTTACCCTGCAAAGTTAGCTAAAAAAACTCTGCGCATCGTCGCCCTCGGTGGCCTCGGTGAGATCGGTCGCAACATGACCGTCTTTGAGTATGAGGGTCGATTACTAATTGTTGATTGTGGTGTTCTATTTCCAGGAGATGATCAACCAGGTATTGATTTAATTTTGCCGGATTTTTCCTATATCCGTGAGCGATTAAATGATATTGAAGCTGTCTTTTTAACACATGGCCATGAGGATCACATCGGCGCACTTCCTTATCTATTACGAGAGCGCAGTGACATCAAAATCATTGGTTCTAAATTAACTCTGGCATTTGTTGAACCAAAGTTAAAAGATCGCAAGATCACCTCACCGCTGCATGTGGTTAAAGCGGGGGAGACACTTGGTGTTGGACCATTCACTCTCGAATTTGTGCAAGTTAACCACTCAATTCCAGATGCGCTAGCAGTTGCAATTAAGACGCCGGCCGGAGTTATTTTGCATACCGGTGATTTTAAGATGGACAAGATGCCACTAGATGAAAAAGTTACCGATCTAGAAAGCTTTGCTCGACTTGGTAAGGCCGGCGTTGATTTGTTTTTAACTGATTCAACAAATGCTGATGTGCCAGGGTTAACTGTTGCTGAAAAAGATATTTATCCAGCGCTGCAAGAGGCGATCAATAAAACACCACGTCGAGTAGTTGTTACCTCATTTGCATCCCATGTGCACCGAATTCAACAAGTATTAACTGCGGCAAATGCGGCAAATCGCAAGGTTGCCTACGTTGGTCGAAGCATGGTTCGCAATATGAAGCTAGCGGCAGATCTTGGATACCTAAAGGTGCCAGCTGGCTTAGTTGTTGATTACAAAGATATTGATAATTACGGTGACAAGATTGTTTTGATTTGTACCGGCTCCCAAGGTGAGCCATTAGCGGCCCTTTCTAGAATCGCGAATGGTGATCATGAGATTCGAGTTGGTAAGGGTGACACAGTTGTGATGGCCTCCTCACTTATTCCAGGAAATGAGAAATCTGTTTATCGCGTGATTAATGAACTAACTAGATTTGGCGCACATGTAGTTCATAAAGGTAATGCATTAGTGCATGTATCAGGACATGCCTCAGCTGGTGAGTTGCTGCATTGTTATGAGGTTGTAAAACCTAAAAATGTATTGCCAGTTCATGGCGAGTGGCGACATATGAGAGCGAACGCGGATTTAGCAATGCAATCTGGTTTATCTGAACACAATGTAGTGATCGCTGAAAATGGCATCACAATTGATGTTGCAGATGGCCATGCTGATATTTCAGGCTCTGTGCCATGTGGTTATGTTTATGTTGATGGCCAAAGCGTTGGTGAAATTACCGAGTCATCACTGAAGGATCGTCGGATCTTGGGTGAAGAAGGATTTATTTCAGTAGTTGTGGCAATTGATTCACAAAGTGGAAAGATTGTTGCCGGACCTGATATTCACGCACGTGGATTTACTGAAGATAAAACTTTATTTGATGATGTAAAAGGTGATATTGAAAAAGCGTTAGCCAAAGCGGTAGCAGGTGGCTTTAACGGCACCCATCAACTTTCACAAGTTGTGCGCCGAACAATTGGTACATGGGTTGGCGAAGAACATCGCCGAAAACCAATGATCATTCCACTAGTTATTGAGGTTTAACGAATAGGCTTAGCCTTATTATGGCAAGAGCTAAGAGAAGAAAACGCGGTAGCGCAGCACCTGCGAAATCCTTTTTCGGTGCAATCTTCCGGGCGTTTGCAACCTTGTGGCGATTACTTGCTAAAGCTTTAGGAAGTGCAACTAGATTTATTTTCAGAGGCGCACAAGAGTTAGATCCCACCCACCAAAGAGATGGCATTGCTTTCTTCCTATTTATCTTGGCGCTAATCGCATCAGCTGGTACTTGGTTTGGCTTAAGCAATTGGGTTGGCAGTGCTACCTATTCATTTTTATATGGCGGCGTAGGTCGCCTAGCCTTACTCACACCAGTTATCTTGGTTTACTTTGCCTACCGATTATTTAAAGCACCAGATGAATCAAGTGAGACTGGGCGCGTAACAATTGGCACACTTCTTTTAGTTATCAGCACAACTGCGCTGCTGCACCTGGCAAATGGATCAACTGGAACGGGTGCTACAGCAATGCGCCATGGTGGCGGCTGGATTGGTTATGGCGTATCAACACCACTAGTTGCCTTAGTAACCACAATTTTAGCGGTGCCAATCTTGGCAATTCTTTTCTTATTTGGTGTATTAGTAATTACCAAAACACCAGTTAGTAAATTATTTAGCAGTTTTGCAAAACTATTTGCACTAGGTGGCGCCGGCATTAGT
>CAITID010000029.1 GCA_903892335.1 uncultured Actinomycetes bacterium | reverse complement strand
TTTAACTCGTTGGCTATGTGCCAGCACCATTGCGCCAAGTGCTGCAGTAATTAATAAGGCAGAAACTACTTCAAAGGCCCAGACATACTTAGTAAATAATAGGGCTGCTAAACCAAATGCATTTCCCTCACGATTTGCACCAGCTAAACCAACTGCGTCGCTGCCTATGGTTGCTCGACTAATTAGCGCAGTTAGTAAGCCACCAATTCCAATTGCAGCAGTAATTGCAATAGGCCGCAGGCCTTTAATATTTTCAGTTAATGAATCACTTGATTCCACGCCAACTAACATCAGAATAAATAGGAAGAGCATCATTACTGCGCCGGTATAAACCACAATTTGGACAATTCCTAAAAACACCGCTTCTTGTGCGATATAGAAAATTGCCAATGAAATCATGACCCAGGCAAGTAAAAGCGCGGAGTGCACAGCCTTTTTTACTAACAACATTCCAAGAGAAGCCAAAACTGAGATTGGCGCTAAAAACCAAAATAGCACCGCTTCAGGTGTTTGAGTTGTTCCTATTTCAAGTGCTGAATTAATCAACTTTAATCTCACCTTGTGATGGATGTGCATGCGGTACTTCACCACGGTAATAGTTAGCATCAGTTGTGTTTGGATACATCGGATGTGGTGCTGGCACCATGCCAGCTCGCAGTGGTCCTAACAAATCATCTTTTTCAAAGATTAATTTCTCTCGAGTGTTATCTGCTAACTCGTACTCATTTGTCATAGTTAATGCTCGAGTTGGGCAAGCTTCAATACACAAACCACAAAAAACACAACGAAGATAATTTATTTGATAAACCTTGCCGTATCGCTCACCTGGTGAGAACTGCTCGCCCTCTTTGTTATCGGCGCCTTCAACGTAGATTGCATCCGCAGGACATGCCCAAGCACAAAGTTCGCAACCAATACATTTTTCTAATCCATCTGGATGGCGATTTAATTGATGGCGGCCATGAAAACGTGGAGCGGTTGGCTCCTTAACCTCTGGGTATTGAACTGTATTTACCTTTTTAAACATCGCAGAAAAAGTCACCCAGAATCCAAGTAATTGCTTAAAGAATGAGGATGGCTCTGTGTTGGTAATTGGCAACTTCGCTTCATTTGCTTTACCTAAACCATTTTCACTAGAACGCGGCATTAATTCATCAGCCATTTAATTGCTCCGCTCTTGAGTTTGGAATTGCTGGAACTGGGAAATCTGGTTCAGGTGAATCTGTCACAACTGATTGCGCCTTTAACTTAACTCTTGAATTTTCTACAGCCGATGAGATCGCAAAGTAAATCAAGACAACTGCAGAGGTAAAGGAAATAATTAAGTATCTAGGTGAGCCTTGTTGGGTCATTACACGAAGTGTTGCAACCACCATGATCCAAGCAAGTGATACTGGAATTAAAACTTTCCAACCAAATTTCATAAATTGGTCATATCGCAGGCGAGGTAGGGTGCCGCGCAGCCAAACAAATATAAAGAAGAAGAATAGAACTTTGGCAAAGAACCAAACCACAGTAAACCAACCACCAAGCCACTGCTCAGTAAAACCAAGTCCAGGAAGTGCGTGATAGCCACCCAAAAATAAGGTGGTGGCAAGTGCTGAGACCGCAATGATGTTTACATACTCAGCTAGGAAAAATAATGCGAATTTTAAGGATGAGTACTCGGTGTGGAAACCACCAACCAATTCTCCCTCTGCTTCAGCTAAATCAAATGGTGCTCGGTTT
>CAITID010000028.1 GCA_903892335.1 uncultured Actinomycetes bacterium | reverse complement strand
TATGTTTGATGAAGCGAGCGCAATTGGTTCTGCCTTATGCAGCGCCAGCCGCTTTGGTACTAACTCACCAAATACCAGGGAGATGTAGGCAATTACCAAGGTGATTCCAACTAAGGAGATGATCTCACTTGCACTCTCTGAGATCCCAGCAGCTACTAACTCTGGAATTAAATACTTACCTAATTGTTCAGCACCTAACGCTGCTGATAAAAAGCCACACAGTGTTACACCAATTTGAACAGCAGCTAAAAAACGATTTGGGTTTTTGGCAAGGAAGGCAACCTTGGCACCGCGTTTGCCGCGAATTGAGATCTGCTTAACCTGACTCTCGCGAAGTGAGATCAGGGCAATTTCAGCGGCCACAAAAAAGGCGCCTAGTCCGATTAAGCCAAGGACGATTGCAATGCTTTTTAAGAGCTCAAGAGCCATATCTCCAATGGTATCGGGGTTGATCTACGCCTAGCCCACCTGCTGAGACCACACTCGAGCCCCTTCACTTTTTCCGCCTATTTGTCGTAACCTTTGCCAACTCTCACAACCGTGAGACCTTCATCCAACGGATCGTCGGGCACGTACCTGCCCGGAGAAGGAGTAAAGAAATGGCATCAGTTGTCTTTGAAAAGGCATCTCGAATCTATCCAGGAACTACAAAGCCTGCGGTAGATAAATTAGATCTCACAGTTAATGATGGTGAGTTCTTAGTTCTAGTTGGTCCATCTGGTTGCGGTAAATCAACATCACTTCGTATGTTGGCCGGATTAGAAGAGATCGATACTGGATCAATCCGAATCGGCGATAAAGATGTAACAAATGTTGCACCTAAAGATCGTGATATCGCGATGGTATTCCAGTCATACGCACTTTATCCTCACATGTCAGTTGCTGAGAACATGGGCTTCGCCTTAAAGATCAGTGGCATCGATAAAGCAGAGCGTGATCGTCGCGTTCTAGAAGCGGCAAAATTATTAGATTTAGAGGATTACTTAGATCGCAAACCTAAGGCGCTATCTGGCGGTCAACGTCAACGTGTTGCAATGGGTCGTGCGATTGTTCGTGAGCCACAAGTTTTCTTAATGGATGAGCCATTATCAAACCTTGATGCGAAGTTGCGTGTTGCAACTCGTACTCAGATTGCAGCTCTACAACGTCGTCTTGGTATTACAACTGTTTATGTAACACATGATCAGGTTGAAGCTATGACAATGGGTGATCGAGTAGCTGTCCTTAAGGATGGTTTGCTACAACAAGTAGACACACCACGCGCCCTATATGAAAAACCACAGAATGTTTTCGTTGCTGGATTTATTGGATCACCAGCTATGAATCTACTGACCGCACCAGTCTCTGGTGGTAAGGCGATGCTAGGAAATCTTGGCATTGCAGTTCCAGCATCAGCAGGCTCATCTGTAACTGTTGGAGTTCGCCCAGAAGGATTCTCACCGTCATCATCAGGCTTTGAAGTAGCTGTTGAGGTTGTGGAAGAACTTGGCGCAGATGCATTTGTTTACGGTAAGCCAGTAGATAAGTCATTGAAGTTTGCAAACGCAGTTGAGGAGCTTGGTCAAGTAATTGTTCGTTGGGACCCAAAGAACCCACCAAAGGTTGGACAGACTGTAACTGTTACAGCTAATCCAGATGCGGTGCACTTATTTGATGCAGCTTCAGGTAAGCGCATTAATTAATT